>JAYEID010000004.1 GCA_034659915.1 Patescibacteria group bacterium | reverse complement strand
GCATCTAAAGCACTAACAAATCCTTTCTCAAGCGCAATGTTCTTTGGCGTGCCTCTGCGCAGTTCTTTCCGAATCCGCTCAAAAGTTATTATTTCGGAATCTACTGCCATTCCAATAGATAATATAAACCCAGCAATCCCAGCCATTGTCAAGGTTATTGGAAAAATTCTAAAAATAGCCAGACTTATTAATCCATACTCTGCCAAAGCCAAGTCAGCAAGGATTCCTAGCTTCCCGTAATACAAAAGCATAAAGATCCCTACCATACAAAGTCCAACCACACCTGCTACCACACTTTTACGCACTGAAGATTGCCCTAGAGTTGCCCCAATCTCAGTTTGCTCCACAATCTCAAGAGGAACTGGAAGCGCCCCTGCATTAAGTTGAATTGCTAATTTCTGAGCTTCATCCAAGGAAAACTGACCACTAATTACAGCCTTACCTTGGCTAATTTTCTCCTGAACGCGAGGTGCGCTAATTGGTTGGTCATCTAAAAATATAGCCAAGGGCTCATCTATTAGTTCTCCTGTCAACTGCTCAAACCTTTCTGCTCCTTCTTCATCAAATTCAATCGCTACCTGAGCTTCGCCAGTCTGTTGATTAAAACTAACTTCGGCGTTTTTTAAATTGCCGCCAGTAAGTTCAGTCTTCTCAAAACCTACCAATTGCTCTGACAACTCTCCTAAATCTTCCCCTTGATTAGCAGAAGATTCCTCAACATCTTGATAAACAGGACGCCGAAAATCCAATTGCGCTGTTTCACCAATAAGACTTAACGCCTGCCCTGTATCTGTAACACCGGGCAGTTCAACAATTATTCTCCAGGAATTACCACTTCTAGAAGTTTGAATATTGGGTTCAGTAACACCAAAAAGATCAACCCTTCTCTCCACAACTTCTTTTGCCGACTTCATAGCTGCTTCCCGACGGTCGCTAGGAATCTCTGCCATATCTGCTTCCAAAACAACACGAATACCTCCTTGAATATCTAACCCTTTCTTAATTTCAAAATCACTGAAAAAGCCAAAAAAGGAAATAGGTCCCCCAATTTCGGTAGTAAATTTAATTGGACCTGTATCTATTTGGATTGGAATTTTAGGAAGATTAATTCGAATGCATAAAAGGGTTAGGAAAATTATCCCCACCAAAAACCACCTAGTCTTTTCTCTCATTCCTTATCCGCCTCCCTCTCTTTCTCTGATTGAGTACAGCCAGCAACATCTGCCCCCTCCAAAGGTAGCTGGCGACCATCTGGAAATTTATAAGTTATGGTCCCTTGTTCAAAATCTACCTTAGCTTCGGCAGAATCTCCTATTTTTAAACACAATGCCTCTAGGAACTCTGCGGGAATTGTGACTGCAGCACTGTTCCCTGTCTTAATAATTTTCTGGGTCATACTAAAGCTATTATAGTATAAAAAGAAAGGAAGGACAAAACTAAAAGAGGTTCTTGCCAGTATTACCAAACTCCTGCAAAAAAAAAAAACCTAGGGTCAAGCTACTCTACCATCTCTTCTTCGTCGCCTAAAAGCATTATTCGTGGCATAGTTAAAACTTTATTAATAAACGTGTCTTTTCGGGATTTCAAGGCGTTGAACTCTGTCTCAGAAAGTATCATATAATTAATTTCATGATTATGTTCCTTTTCAGCCTTGCGAATATACTGCTTAAGAACTTCCACATTAATATCCCCCACCAATACAAGATCCACATCCCCCTCTTCCGCTACTCTCCCTCTCGGCAACGCTTTAGCTATAAATGCATACTTGACATTACCCAGCTTTCTCTTGTGCTTAACAATAAGACCACCTAACCCAGCTTCGTGTGAAATTAAAGCCAACAAAGGATCATAGAGAGGATGATCAGTTACAACCTTGTAGTAAAGACGGTTACCCCGTTGCCACTTTTTTACTAACCGTAAACTTTCCAAATTCTTAAGCTCACGCCGGACAGCATTTATCTCTGTACCAACTGCTCTTGTAATTTCCCGCACATAATATTCTTCTCCCGCATCTGAGAGAAGGAGTTTTAACATATCAATACGAACCTGGGAAGTAAAAAGATTCTCTAACATAACAAGGCTGGAAACCATACAGCCTATTAAGTATAGTTAAATGTAGCTAAGAAGTTAAAAAAATAAAATAAAGCGTAACAAATCTTTACCACACTCCACTATACTTAACAATAAAATCGCACTCGTTAAGGTACAAAAAGCCTTAACTAACTTTCACATTACCCATATTGCGCATTGGCACCACTTCTACCCAAATCTGACCGCGGTTAAACTCAAGCTCATTACCCTGCTCATCATAAAATTTCGTCCGCTCACGAATCGCGCCCTTTTCCCAAGTTGCTTGAATCTCTCTGCCATCAAGAAATACTCGTGCATTTCCTGAACCAACTGTTTCATAATTAAGATGCTTTTTCTGATCATTAAAAGAAGTTTCTCTGGTAAATTGCAAAATAATATTCTTAGCAGTTAAGGGAGCGTTATCTGTTCCTGCATCAACCTGCAACTCACCACCTTGGTAACGCCGGTAAGCATTTTCTTCAGGTATATACTCCCACCTAACAGCAAAAGATGGAATATCCCAAAAATTAAATTCTACCTGCGATGCAGTGGGAGCCTGGGCAGGATTATCATCCTTAAACTCCCACTGCTCAAACTTTTCGTACCCTTCCCAACCAGGATACCTATTTGGAGCTTCTTGCCAAAGTTTAAGTGTTGAAGTATACCCAGTATGTTCTGATGCCACACCCCGACCATTATCCCGCCAATATGCAGTAGTACCTAGCCACATCTGATCCAAAGAAGGCAAGTTAATCCTATTAATTTTTGCGTAAGAATCTGCTTGTGGATGGCAAGTAAAATCATAATTAAGATTATTTTGGTTAGCTTTATCATCTGCATCCATATAAGCACCACCCCAATGAGCGTACCAAGAATTAAATTCTGCCGCCCAATCCTCGTAGTAAACCCTTGCTGAGCGCACTGGACCAATTTTATCTACATCCCAAGCATGAAAAAAGGCTAAAAGACGGGTTATACCACCTTCCGCTACCGCCTCATAAATCAGATCTGCCTTTGACAAGCCAAACTGAGGACGAGCATCAGGATGGTTATTAATCATAATTGCTAACGGACGCCGATTCATAAAAATATCTGCAGCTGCCTTAGTGTAAAGAACACCATTTATGGGTGCGGGTTCTGTTCGGTCACCCTCAGCAAAAGGTCTATGTACATCCTCTTCAGAAGATTTTCTTGAATCTAAGGGGCTTATAAATTTATACCCCTGCCCTCGGAGAAAGGAAACTCCAGCATACAAAACAGCTGCAACCACTACCAAACCCAAAGCCCCACCCAAGCCCATTACTAAATACCTTGCATTCTCACCCAAGTTTTCCCACCAAACTTGTACTCTAATTTTAAATTCCTTAATCTTGCTCATTATCAATTGTTAGATAACAACTATTCCTTACTCAACACTCAATCAAATACTAAACTAGTGCTAAGATCCGACAGCCTTCTTAATAGCTTCTTTCTCCTCTTCCGAAAACTCGTAGCCAGCTTCCAAGCCCTCCTTCACTGGTTTACCGTACATCCTCGTCACGTCACGCCCATGCAAAGAAGAAATTACAATTCCTGTATTTTCATCATCCAAAAGAGCAAGAGCAAATGATTGGTTCCCTCCTGCATCTTCAAAAGGATTAAATCGGACTAAACCAACTTTTTGAAAATGAAACTTAGCGTCTTGTTGAATCCTATCCAAACGATCAGAAAGCTGCTTTATGTTCTCCGTATTTTCCCCCGCCCACTTCAAGTATTCCTCCAAAATCTTTTGTAAGTTTACCCCCTCCACCTCTTTGGTCAAGCGATGGTAGTGACGTACAGCACGCCAATAAAGAAGGGTAAGGACCAAAACCCAAGCCAAAATAAGACCCAAAACACCTAGAACAACAGGGGGTTGCCATAGAGTCTGAATAAAATTTGGGTTCATCATTTTCAAACTAGCAAGACCTTTGAAAAATGTCAACTAGCTCACTCGTGTTATAATATTTTTACCATGTCTGACAACAACCAAGAAGTAAAAGATTTACGCCGCCAAGTAGAAATACTCCGTGCCCAACTTAAGAAGAGTAAGAGTCCTGTCCCCAAAAAGGAAAAGAGTACAGTACAAGAAAACCAAACTAAAAAAGAAGGTTACGCAATCAGTGGAGAGGAGGATGATTCCTTTTCTTACGTACAAGAAGACCTTAAAAAAGCAATTCTAATAACAGTATTAATCCTCACCATTATTAGCAGCCTTGCCATTACCCAGTCCTATTGGTTCCCTATTACAGAAAAACTAATTAGCTAAATACACAGCTTTCAGAATCACAGATGGCTACCACACCAAAAAATGCTCACGCTAAAGCCTATTTTACTTTCTCCTAAAAAAATTAACTGTACATTTTCAATGCTAAATGCTTAAATAAAATTACAAAGACAAGGAGGTGATACTTTATGGCTTTTTATATCAATCGAGTAACACTACTAGGTAGAGCTGCAAACGATCCTAATTTGCGCTACACCCCTTCGGGAAGAGCTGTATTAAACTTAAGAATTGCAACCTCTTATTCTTACCAAAAAGACGAGGAGTGGGTAGATGTTCCGCAATTTACAACTTGTGTATTTTGGGGGCGACAAGCAGAAATAATTGATGAACAAATTTCTAAGGGAGATTACCTTTACGTCGAAGGTAGATTGCAAACTCGCAGTTGGGAGGGCGACGACGATCGTAAGAGATACGCAACCGAAGTTCAAGTCCAAGACTTTGTTATTCCAAGAAATAAGGGGGATTCAACCAAAGAAAAGGGTACTGCTCCTAATCAACAACCACAACCGGAAGCTGCTAACGAAGATATTGACGAGGACAGCATACCTTTCTAGCCAGCAGCCATCAACTCCCTGGTCCTCCGGTGCCGATAATTCAAAGCTTCAGCAACTTGCTGTGGTTCTATTTTCTCTGTTCCATCCAAGTCTGCTATAGTTCGCGAGATTTTTAATACTTTGTGGTAAGCACGCGCAGAAAGCCTCTTCTGAGAAACTGCGTGCCTAAGTACAGATTCGCTTTCAGATTCAAGGGGACAATACTTTTGAATTACTTTGGAACCCATTTCTGAATTGGATTTAATATCAGTACCTTCGTACCTAGATAACTGGCGCTCGCGTGCAATTTGAACTCTTTCCCGAATAAGAGACGATGGTTCCCCTGCACCAGCCTCCTTTGAAAAAAGCTTCTTAGTCTTAACTCGGGGAACCTCAACATAAAAATCAATTCTATCTAAAAGTGGACCAGATACCTTCTTTTTGTAACGCCGCACTTCAGAATGAGTACAAGTACAAACGCGGTCTGGACACCCGTAAAAACCGCAAGGGCATGGGTTTTGTGCCGTCAATAAAACAAACCGGGCAGGAAAAACCGAAGTAGCGCGAGCCCGAGAAATGGTAACCACGCCGTCCTCCAGCGGCTGACGCAAGCTTTCCAAAACATGTCTAGGAAATTCTGGTAACTCATCCAAGAAAAGAACTCCTCGATGTGCCAAAGAAATCTCCCCCGGACTAGGAATATTGCCACCTCCAATAAGCCCAACTCGAGAGGTAGTATGGTGCGGCGAGCGGAAAGGGCGCTGACAAATCAGAGGTCTTTTCCGCGGAAGCTCACCAGCAATAGAGTAAATTTTAGTAACCTCCAAAGCCTCACTCTCCGTCATCCTTGGCAAAATAGAAGGGAAAGCTCTAGCTAAAAGAGTTTTACCCGACCCTGGGGGCCCAGACATTAAAACATTATGACCACCAGCAGCTGCAATTTCTAGCGCTCTTTTCGCAGACTCTTGCCCTCTAATATAAGCAAAATCATACTCGTAATTGCTTGTCTCTCTTACCAGTTTAGATATATCTATGGAAGGCCAAGGGTCAATCTCCTCTAGCCCACGCAAATGGTAGAAAAGTTCATTTATAGTCTTTACAGGAATTATGTTAATACCGGAAATTACTGCTGCCTCTGCTGCATCTTCTGCTGGAAGAAAAACACAATCAAAACCCTCATCTCTAGCCGTAAGCACCAGAGGTAAGACACCGGGAACATGGCGCACTGAACCATCCAAAGAAAGTTCCCCAATAGTAAAAGAGTTTGAGATATCTGCCTGCAATTGATTAGAAGCAAGGAGTATACCCAAAGCTAGCGGCAAGTCATAGGAAGGACCCTTCTTAGGCAAATCAGCTGGAGCTAAGTTAACTGTTATTTTATAATTTGGGAAATTAGCTCCCGAATTTATAAGGGCAGAACGAACTCTTTCCCGAGCCTCCTCCACAGCTTTATCTGGTAACCCAACAACTTTAAAAGCAGGTAACCCTCTTTTTTGAATATCAACCTCAACTTCTACCAGCACACTCTCCAACCCTACCGTTGCCCCAGAAAAGACTTTGGCAAGCATTCTAAACTCATCATAGCACAAAAAAAGACTACGCGAAGCGTAGTCTTATTGCTTAGGAGTAGTCTTATTGCTTAGGAAGAGAGTAAGCCAGATTCTGTTTTAGCAAACATCTATCTGCCATGAACCGCGTTGGGATAAACCACAAAGGGCTCATCCTTTCAGGTTCACGGCGTTGCGCTCCATCTTCGTACCGACAATTGCCGAGCAAGCTCAAGCGGTACATCGTGGATTGCTGCGGGTGGGATTGCCCGTTTCAGCTTCCAACATACCCAAGTGTCAAAAATAGTCACTTGTTAACGGTTTAGCTGGAAGATCGTTTCTGTTGCTCTCAGGCAGTGTTAATTCACTACCTGTTTTCTCGCCCTTTCGGGCTAGAAACACCGGCTATCACTAGCTGGAGCTTGCGCCCCAACCCCTTGCTCTGTGCAGTCTGGACTTTCCTCAGTGGCGCGGAGCGCCACTTACAGATAAACACCGATTTAAGCCTGATTTTCGCCGATTTGCTTTAACGGGTTTTTTTATCCCCAAAGCTATCAGCGCTAATCAGGTCTTTCCTAATCAGCGAGAATCCGTAGGTGATGCTCCGCATCACCGCGTTTGCCATCTTCCTAAGCACCATTATTATAACATAAAGACACAAATCTTGCTACCCAAAACTTTGCGAAGTGTTTTACGAAAATAGACGACGAATGTCGAGCAGTTTCATAAAAATTACCCACAAAAAACAGGGCTTATACGCCTCACTTGTGTTAAAATTACAAAAGTTAAAGACTTTAAAATGAAAAAAGAAACAAAAGAACAGAGGTCCAAACGAATATTAAACCAACTGAGAACCAAATATCCAGGGAAGAAGGCTTTTGACCTTGACGGTCGCGGCAAGCATTTTGCCTGCGAAATTGAGCCAACGGAAAAACATCCAGAATACGACAGGGCAATTGAAGTAATTATCTCCAGCAAACCACACAAACACCTAAAAACAACTAACTACTACACTGTCATTTCCGGTACTCTTGAATTATATGTGGAAGACGAAACTATAATTTTAGAACCAGGGGATAAATACATGGTAGAGCCGGGTAAAGTTCATTGGGCAAAAAGCCGTGATGGCGAAGAGTGTTGGGCCGAAATATATTCAGAACCCGGCTGGACAAAAGAGGACCATATTCCCGTTGAAATTTCTAATTAGACCTAACTCTAACCTTCTCAGCAAACTCTTTTGTACTTACAAATGCTACCGAACTGATTTCCGGGTCTGTAATTTGCACTGTATCCCAACCGGGACGGTCGAACAGCTTTGTTCCCCTTACCTTACCCGCTACCACGGAGTCCCTAAAAATTTTATATTCTCCTGGCTCCATAACAAAATCTATATCCCCCAAGTAACTCCCAAAAGGAGTGGTTTCTGGTTTCCGAACATATAAATACCTATAAATAGCTTTTGGAGTATCGGAACCAGCTTCTATAACGACTGGTTCCTTCAGCTTAAAATACTTCCGCTTGGAATTACCCGAGGGCTTTATTAGCCCTTTTCGTACTTCTTCAAACTTCTCGTATTCTTCCTCCGATTGACAAAATACCCCAATATTACCTGCAACTGGCAAATCCTTTCCTAATGTTCGGCTTATTAATTGGTAGCAGTCACTATGGATTTTTCTTACACGTTGGAGCAGCTCTTCTACACATTTATCTTTCATATGTCTACATTATAAAAATTCAGAAAAGAAATAGAAAGATGCTACCCATATCACTTGCGGTATTACCATAAACTATATTATGGAATTGCCACATAATAGGTAGCTGCGGCAACTTATCCTAATTCGCATAAATTAACTATCCTAATTTCTTATCTTATCCGTAACATATTTGTAGTAAATTAGCTATCCCAATACTTAATACTTATTACTAGCTACCTACTACTAAATTATAAATCAAGGAAATGTTTAAGAAGTATTTCTACCACAAGCGCAGTAGGAATAGCAAAAAAAGCACCCACAATTCCAAATAATTTACCCCCTGCCAAAAGGAGGATCATGGTCACCAGAGGATTAAAACCTACCACACTTTTCATTACTCGTGGAACAATAACATGATTTTCCAACTGCTGAACAAGGATAACTACTGCTACTGCACCGAACCCAGCCCAAAGAGACGTAGAAAAACCTACTACCGCAGCTGGGAAAATAGAAACAATAGGTCCAATAATAGGTACAATTTCAAGAAGACCGGCAATAAGTGCTACTGGCAGTGCATAACGAACATTAAGCAGGGAAAGACCAACATAGGTAAAACCTCCAATAATAAACATAAGAAAAACCTCCCCGCGCAACCAGGCTCCCAAGCAACTCTCAATTTCATTGATAATATTGTCTGCTTCACTATGATCAGCTTTTCTGAGAAGCGACTTCAATAACTGCTTAAGATTTTCTAAATCTAAGAGAATATAAACAGTAAAAACCAAAGCCGAAGTTACAGAAAATGCTCCAGAAAAAGCGCCCCAGGTTACACGAAGAACATCAGTAGAAAGTGCACCTAACTGCTCTCCAATTTGCTCACCCCACCGTTGGAGATACTCAGGTGAACCAGGCACCTGTGTTGCCTGTTCCAAAAGGCGTGGGAGTTGCTGAATAAAACGCGTGGTTTGCTCTACTAAGGGCGATATTCCCAATGCACCAAAACCAAGGAAAAAAGCTAAAAGGAAAATTACAACAAGAAAAACTGCTACGTCCCTCCGCAAGCCGCGTTGCACAAGCCAATCAACCAAAGGGTCCAACGCCAAGGCTAAGAGGGCTCCAACAAAAATAACTAGGAAAACTCCCTTAAGCTGAATAAATAGCCATACTCCAAAAAGGAGTAAAAGCGTAGTTAGAATTGCTTTAGTTGTTATACGAATTTCAGAGGACATAGATAATCAATAGGTATACAATAGATAATCTATGGATACACAATTATTTATCTATTGTATTTCCATTGCATATCTACCGTATACTCTCTTCCAAGTACGATTTTACCATTCTCTCTGCCCTTTGTTCAAAGCCTTCCTTTGTTATATCAAACCACGTTATCTTTCTATTTCTTCGAAACCAGGTTAACTGACGACGGGCATATGCATGTGTATTAAACTTCACCCTCTGCACGCGGTCCTCGAGATCGGCTTCTCCCTCAAAATAGGCTTTAAACTCTTTGTATCCAATAGAATCTGCAGCAGGACAATCCCAACCATATGTTTGAACCAAATCCTGAACCTCCTCCAAAAGACCCTGTTCTATCATCCTATCAACTCTTTTATCAATTTTTTCATATAAGAAATCACGAGGAGCATTTAAACCTATCCACAAAACCTCGGTATCCTCAGGAAGAAGTTCCACAGCCCCCGCGCCTTCTTGCCCACCCTCCTCTGCTATTTCTATAGCACGCATTAAACGATGGGGACTATTTTTATCTATAGTCTTTGCTCGCGTAGGATCGACTTCTTTTAAAATCTCATATAATTCCTCATTGGACAAGCTCTCCAGCTCTTCCCGCAACTCTGGGTTGGGAGGGACCTTCGCAACCTCCACTTTGCCCAAGAGAATTTCCAAATACAATCCAGCACCGCCAACCAAAAATGGTACTTTGCCTCGAGCCCATACTCTCTCCATCCGTGAAGCAGCTACGTGCGCAAACTGCACCGCATTTATCTTCTCAGAAGGTCGAATAAAATTATAAAGATGAATTCTTATCACTTCTCCACTTCTCTTATCCTCAACATCCCAATAACCATCTTCTTTTGTCACATTATAACGATCGCTCACTATTTTTTTCCCAGTTCCGATTTCCATACCCTTATAAACCTGCCGAGAATCAACAGAAATAATTTCTCCATCAAATCCGCAAGCTGGCGAATTGCAGAGCCTCATCCCCAAAGAGGTCTTTCCTGTGGCAGTTGGACCGCAAATTACAACAGTTTTATGATTTCTATTTTTCATCTTCCGCTACTACTAAATGTAGAAAAAGTTCTAACAGCTGGACTACCAATTACCAAAACCGACCAAAGCCTTAGGAGGCGTGACGGTCAGCAACCGAAGAAGCACCATAAGAATCTGGCTTTGTCCTACACGTAAAACCGCTGCCACGAATCATTCCCACCACCTCGCTAATCATTGCCCGGGTCTCCCCCTCCTTGCCAATATCAACGTGAATTTCAAAATCAAAATCCAAAAACCCATCACCCTGCAAAACATCTAAAACCTCTTGGGCAAAATCTAAAGAAATAGATGCTTCGCGGTAAATACGCTGCCGAAGACTATTAACCTGCTCAAACCGCTTTTTCCAAAAATAAATCCCGCCGCCACCCACCCGATGAACCACCAGCGCCGTAACGTAATCCACTCCCGAGTGATTTCTTCCTGCAGAATCTGTACCAATTATCAACCGGTACTTATAATTTGGTTCCTCAGCCATAAACTCCCGAATACGATCCATCACACCAGTTATTGAAAGACGCCCCAAAGTTGGACTATTAAAATCGTCTAATTCTTCTTCTTTTTCTTGCATAAGCCTTATTATTATAACAAAAACAACTCAAAAATTCGAGCTGATAGTTATTCAGTTATACAGCTTACAACAAGAGAGCAAAGAAGGCTTTTGCGGCAGGCGTGGTGCCGCAAAAGGCGAAAAACCCTGGCGCAAGCGGCCCGACAAGTTCCTTTCGTCTTTAAGGGGTTTCCAACTGCTGAATGAGGTATTCTAACTCAGCGTTATAACGACGGAGGTCCTCAGCAAGAGCTTCTCTGTACTGAGCACGAAGCTGATCATTCTCAACTCCAAGAACAGCTCTTTGGGTAGCAGCTGCCGCATCGGAAAAATATTTATAACCCCGCCCAGACCCCTCTCCCTCCAACAACTCACGAGCCTCTTGATACCGCCTATTTAAAACTATTAGGCGAAGCTCCATTTCAGTAGGAGAGTGTATTTGCGAAACAAAAATTGCCATATTTTCCAAGCTGATCTTCAGGGGGTAGGTAGTATCACCAGGAAGAGAGGTAGAAGAAACTAAAATTCCTACAGCAAGGAGGGCAAAAAAAACCATTAAACCTAGCGAGAAGGCGTTAAAAGATTTTAAAAACTTGCTCTTTAGACTCATAATTCTAGCTTACCACCTAGCTTACTATGTTACCACCAGGTCTTTTTATAAAATAAAAATAGACTCATAGATATAATTGGTTACCTTTCATCTATCACCCGGCTAAGCACTGCGTGCCTTCTCTTTTTTTCGCTGTGAGGAACATTATCTGAATATAACTTAGCTGCTAGCGTACCTGGTCGCGGTGAATACATAGCAATATAAGCACCATCAAAACTAACCTTCTTTACTACTTCCACTGTGTTTTCAAACTGTTCCTTTGCCTCCCCCGGAAACCCAACAATAATATCTGTACCCAATTTTATATCAGGTACCTTTTCTCTTATCTTTTTTACCAACTCAACATACTGTTTGGCAGTGTAAGGACGATTCATTTTTCGCAAAATATCATCATCACCAGACTGAAGGGGAAGATGCAAATACTTGCGAACTTTTTCAAGAGCGAGAGCATCAATCAAATCATCAGAGAAATCCCAAGGATTGGACGTAATAAACCAAAGCTCTTCTAAACCTTCCAAAGAATTCAACTGCCAAAGTAGTTCAGAAAAAGGGTGCTTACCACTCCAGTTCTCAAGATTTTTACCATAGGAATTCACATTTTGCCCTAAGAGAGTTATGCTAGTAATACCGGCCTCCACAAGCTCTTTTACTTCCGATATAATAACTTCCAAGGGACGAGAAATTTCGGATCCCCGCCCAAATGGAACTGCACAGTAAGAACAGAAGTTATCGCAGCCGCGCATTACCGGGACGTAAGCTTTCCTCTCCCCATTATCTTCAAAAATGACAGAACCGGGAAGCCCTAAATAATCCTGCACCTGTTTACAGATAGTCTTATCAGATAACAATATTTCGGGCAGCTGATAAAAAATTTCTTGGGGTGCAACAAAATAGTTTACCCAAGGCATCCGTTGCTGCAAAATATCTTCTGGAATTCGTTGGCGCTCCCCCAACGCAGATCCAGCCATACAACCGGTCAAAATTACCACTGGCTTTTTTCCGTCTTTTCTACATTTCTCAACCTTTTTTGCCAAACCGTATACCTTATCTTCTGCTGCCTGACGAACTGAGCAGGAATTAATTAGAATAACATCAGCTTCCCTATAGGAAGGGCTTTTCTCATAGCCACACTTATTAAAAATTTTTTCTAACCAAATAGAATCAGCAACATTCATCTGACACCCGTAAGTAAATATGTAATATTTTTTCTTTTCTTTCATCTTAAAAACCGGGTTTGGGGTTAACCCTATTCTAACACTTAAAAAACTAACCCCGAACAAGTCGGGGTTAGTTTACTTAGTATAAAACTAAGTTTGAAGCACCAAGGTCATTACTCCTTCACTGCTTCCTTAAGACTTTTACCAGCACGGAATGCTGGGTAATCAGTAGCAGGAATGTGCAAAGGTGCCCCAGTCTGAGGATTCCTCCCCATTCGTGCCTTTCGGTGGCGAACCTCGAAAGTACCAAACCCAGTAAGGGTAACTTTTTCACCCTTAGCAAGGGATTCTTCAACAATTTCGAGCATGCCGTCGACAGCACGCTTCGCATCTGCCTTGGTAAAATCCAAGCGTGATGCTAATGCTTCTCGGAGTTCTGTCTTAGTCACTTCATATCACCCCCTTTCAAATAAAGAGGACTATTTCTAAAAAACATTTAATATCTTTAAGTCTCCTCAAATAAAAACTTATCGCGGCGCTCTATCTTCTGAGCTAAACCATCCTTACCAATATCAATAAGTACAGAGTTTAATTTAGCCGGACCACTTTTTACCCATTCGAACCTACGGTGGTATGGGTATTTAAAGCGCTCAATAATAATCTCTTTTTCAACACCCAAAACAGAATTTAAAGGCCCGCACATTCCAACATCACTAACATAAGCACTTCCTTGGGGCAAAATCTGCGCATCGGCAGTCGGAATATGAGAATGAGTACCAAGAACAGCAGAAACGCGACCGTCCAAGTAAAAGCCAAGGGCACGGCGCTCTGAAGTATTTTCAGAATGAAAATCAACTACAATCGCCGCAGCTTGGTCACCCTTTTCAGAGACGATTTTATCTGCAGCTCTAAAGGGGCAGTTTACGTTCTCTCTACCAACACTTAACCCTAGTAAATTAATCAACAAAATTTGCTGCGACCCAAGATCCAAAATTGCATAACCCTTTCCAGGAACATCCTGAGGATAATTGGCTGGGCGTAAAACCGGAAGCGAATCAATCTGATTACGAAAAGAGCTTAGAGCAAAAATATGGTCCCCAGAAGTACAGTAATCTAGCCCGAACGAAAGCACTTCCTCTATTGTTTCTTTAGTTGCACCCCGTCCCCCAGCCAAATTCTCAACATTACCTATAGCAAGGTCCACATTATCAGCTTTCCGCAATTTTGGCAAGAATTTCCTTACTGCCTTGCGGCCTAGTCGAGAAACTATGTCACCAAGAAACAAAATACGCATCTTTCTTTAGGTTAGGATTCCTCCTTACTTTACTATACTCCCATGCATCTTTACCACTACTTTGCAATATCACTTGCTCTCAATTCCCTGATTACATTAACCTTAACCGTTCCTGGATAGGTCGCGTCCTTCTCGATTTTTTCCGCAATTTCGTGGGCGAGTACCACCGCTTCTTCATCCGAAATCTGCTCCGGCTCCACTAACACCCGGATCTCCCGCCCTGCAGATATTGCAAAAGAATCTTTTACACCTTCAAACTCTTTGGCAGTTTCCTCCAGTTTTTCAATGCGTTCAATATATGAGTCGTAATCTTCCAAACGGGCTCCGGGACGCGCTCCTGAAATAGCATCTGCAATATAAACCAAAACCGCTTCCAAACTGCGAAAGGCCTCGTCCCGATGGTGTGCCATTGCGGCATGAATTACTTCCTCAGAAAACCCGTGCGCTTTCAATATTTTTCTACCTAATTCAACGTGAGAACCCGCACCCTCTTCTACTGTCTTTACCTTTCCAATATCATGGAGCAATGTTGCTTTAGCAACCAGATCCTCGCGAGCACCAACTTCCCGTGCCAAAGCTTTTCCTAGATTTACAACCTCCAGTGTATGTTTAGCCTGGTTTTGGCCATAAGACGTACGATATTTTAACTTTCCTAATAAGGTTAGTATCTCTGCCGGGAGCTGAGTAACCCCCGCTTTATAAGCTAGATCCTTCCCTGTTTTTCGTAACTCACGAGCCAGCGCCTTTTGCACTCTTTCCACAGTTTCCTCAATCCTTGCTGGCTGAATCCTTCCATCAGCAATTAACTTTTCCAAAGACCTTTTTGCAATTTCTCTCCGAATTGGATTAAAAGAAGAAATACGCACCTCCTTTGGTGTCTCGTCAATCTCAATATCTACCCCCGCCACCCGTTCAAAAGCACGGATATTCCTACCCTCCTTACCAATTATACGACCCTTCATACTTTCACTAGGTAATTCAACTTTTGAAACTGTTGCCTCCGGCACATATTCAGTAGCTACGCTTTCCATTGCAGAAACCAAGATCTCCTTTGCTTTTTCTTCCGCCTCCAGCTTCGCCTGCTCTTGCGCCTCCTTTATTATCCGTGCTTTTTGCGACACCAAGCTCTCCTCAAGGTTCTTCAGCAATAACTTCTCTGCCTCCTTACGAGTAAGCGAAGCCCTTTTCTCCAATTCCTGCTCCAGTTTTTGCTGATCTTTCTCAATCTTACCCTTAACTCTTTGCAAACCGCGCTCTCTTTCTCTTAATTTTTCTTCTTGTTCCCGGAGCCTTTCTTCTTTTTCCTCCAACCGCTCTTCCTGTTGTAACAAACTACTTTTTAACTCGCGGGCTTCCTTCTGCGCATCCTCTAAAATTTTCTCAGCCTGATTATGTGCATCTTCCAAGATTTTTGAAGCTCGCTTCGCACCTACTTTATCTTCCTCTTTTGGTCTGCTCTTTTCTCGTTGCAACAAGTAGAAGGTAACGGCGCTAATAGCACCTGCAGCAATAAAGCCAAGAAGAAATGAGGGTAAAGTCATATTGTCCTCCTTTCAAGGATATTTTTCCCATAAATTAAAAAACAATCAGTAAATACTAATCAGTACTATAATATATTTGCCCTAAGTGCGTCAACGCTAAAAACTGCGTAACCCAGAATTAAAAGCTTAAACTTAGATATTTGAATCCAAAACTTGGCTTATAACATCCCAAGAAAAACCCCGACGGGAGAGTAACGCCGCTATCTTCTCCTTCCGTTCATTTGGATCCAAATCTCTATAACGCGCTTCCTTCTTTTCATAAAGCTTTTGCGCCCAAGCTACCTCATCTTGGCAACTATAGTTAGCAAGAACTTTATCCATTACTTCTGGTTTTATTCCCTTCTCAAACAATTCTTTCCGCAAAAGAAGTTTGCCCCGTGGCTTAAACCTCACCCGCTGATTAACCCACCAATCACAAAATTCCTCGTCATCTATCAAATCCAAACCTTCCAGCTTTTTAATAACTTTATTAACAAGCCATTTAGGATCGGCTTTAAAATCTGTGTTACTCTTTTTTATATTTTTCCAGAGATTGTTCCGTATCTCCTGTTCTGAACGGGGGCGGTAAGAGAGAAAATGCAAAGCCTTCTCTACTAGCTTTTCTACGCTATCCTCACAAACCAAAGCCTCCAGTTCGTCCAGAGAAATATCCTTTCCCCTCTCTAAATTGTAAGCAAGCACAACCTCCTCGCTAATCCCGAACACAAAGTCCCCATCCACATAAATATTATAGCGCCCTGATCTTTTCTGAGGCTCAACAGCAGTAATTTTAGCCATATAAAAATTTTGGGGTGGTATTCTACAAACTTAGAACCAAGCTACGAGGAACTCTCTTCTTCACTTTCTTCTACCTTTCCAACCTCAATAGGCAAACCTTCCTCTCTTGCTTCTAGCTTAACCTTTCTTTCAATCTCAGCAGCTACCTCTGGATTCTCCCTAAGGAATTCTGAAGCAGCTTGCTGGCCTTGCCCAAGTTTCTCATCCCCATAAGAATACCAGGAACCCGCCCTCTCAATAATATTCATATCAGTAGCAACGTTAAGCAAAGCACCCTCCTCAGAAATACCTTTACCATACAGTATTTCAAATTCGGCAGTCCTAAAAGGTGGCGCAACTTTATTTTTAACAACTTTAACTCTAACCTTTCGCCCAATATCTTTGTCTCCTTCACTAATTTTTCCTCTAGATCGCATATCCATCCGCACAGAGGAATAGAATTTGAGAGCTCTACCGCCAGGCGTTGTTTCTGGGTTACCAAACATAACACCAATTTTCATCCGAAGCTGGTTGATAAAAATAGCAGTAGTCTTAGACTTAGAAATAGCTCCTGCTAACTTTCGGAGAGCTTGGCTCATCAATCTAGCCTGCAGTCCAACATGTTGGTCACCCATTTCACCCTCAATTTCTGCGCGGGGTACCAAAGCAGCCACAGAGTCAATAACAACTACGTCCAAAGCTCCAGAACGAACAAGTTTTTCTGTAATTTCTAAAGCTTGCTCTCCTGTATCTGGCTGGGAAACAAGCAAATCTTCCACATCTACTCCCAATTCCCCTGCATATACCGGATCTAAGGCATGCTCAGCATCTACAAAAGCCGCTTCCCCTCCCGCCTTTTGAGCCTCTGCTAAAATATGGAGAGCTAAAGTTGTCTTACCACATCCCTCAGGACCAAAAATTTCCACAACACGTCCGCGCGGAACACCACCCACACCCAACGCCAAATCTAACGAAATACAACCAGTAGAAATAACATCTACCCCTTCTACAGGTCCGGCATCTCCCAGCCTCATTATAGAACCTTTTCCAAACTGAGATTCAATTCCCTTAATAGCAGTATTTAGTGCTTTTTTTGCACCATCCTTTTTTTCTTTATCATTCTTAGCCATAACCAAGTTTAGCTTAACACAAGGGGGTCTAATAATCAACGGAAAAGTGCATAGAATCCTGCTCTCAATGCTTACCAGCAGCCACCAGTCTCGTACTACGAGTTCCCAAGTCCCTTGCTTGCCTTGCCTGTGTTGCTGTCAGGTAAGCCTGCCTGCCGGCAGGCGGGTCCAGCCTCCTCTCTATCCTAATCCTAATTTCATCCGTAGGCTAATTTCTATTTTCACTTATGTTAAACTTATTACTACTATGAAATCAATCCGCGGTTCAGATATCTCTGGTAAAAATGTTTTGGTTCGCGCAGATCTAGATGTCCCAATCAAAAAGACAGGTTCCGGCAGCATACCCAAAGT
Organism: Patescibacteria group bacterium; assembly: GCA_034659915.1. Taxonomy (NCBI): domain Bacteria; species Patescibacteria group bacterium. Next base: position 60,436 of record JAYEID010000004.1, on the reverse strand, counting down.
TACTGACGACTTTAGGCTTAGAATGATTGCACCAACCATAGAATACCTAATTAGGCAAAATGCAAAAATTATTATTTGTGGGCACTTGGACCGCCCACAAGGTAAAGTTGTCAAGGAGCTAAAACTTGACCCTGTAGCTAAAATATTAGCTAACTGGTTTCCAGTAGTTGACAAAGCTAATGAACTTTTTGGCTCTAAGGTTAACAAAAAAGTAGAGGGCTTAAATAGCGGCGATGTCCTAATATTAGAAAATCTAAGATTTGACCCCCGGGAACAAGAAAATAACAGGGAGTTTGCTCAAGATCTAGCAGAGTTGGGAAGTGTTTATGTCAACGAATGCTTCGCAGCTAGCCACCGCCAACACGCATCTATAACAAACGTGCCTAAAATCCTTCCTTCTTTTGCTGGCTTTCAACTAGAAAAAGAAGTGAAAATTCTTTCAAAAGTTCGGGAAAACCCGAAGCGTCCTTTAATATTCCTGATGGGTGGGGCTAAGGTTGAAACCAAGGTTCCACTAGTCTACGAATTTTCAAAAATTGCAGACAAAATTCTTCTTGGAGGTAAACTAATGCTTGAAAACGACCTCCGAGGAGTGGAAAACGTTGTCTTCCCTTCAGACTCTAAAAAAGATTTTGATATTGGACCCAAAACTATAAAGGTCTACAAAGAAATTTTAGCCAATGCGAAAACTATAGTCTGGAACGGCCCTCTTGGTAAATTTGAAAAAAGCCCTTACGCCCATGGAACCAAGAAACTAGCTTACTTTCTTGCCCAAACCAATGCAACAACTATAGTAGGTGGTGGAGATACGGTAGCTGCTCTTAAGGATTTCAGGCTAAGAAGTGGGATAGATTTTATTTCTACCGGTGGGGGTGCTATGCTTACCTTCCTTGCAGAGGGAACTCTACCCGGCTTAGAGGTTTTGGCGTAATTTTTGCCAGTTACACTATGGAAGACCACTCAATCCAAATTCTACATATTGACCTTTCCAAACAAACTTTTAAACTTAAGGTCCATTCTGAACTTAAAGAATACTTTGGAGGTGTAGGAATTTCCACAGCACTCCTCTACCGCTACTTTGAAGACTTCGGTTACCCCAAAAAAAGACAGACAGCTCCTTTTGTACTAGCAATAGGACCTTTCTGTGGTCTTTTTCCCGGATGCTCCCAAGCAGTTGCCTCTTTTGTCTCACCCCAAACCAACAACTTAGGTCAAAGTAAAGCAGGAGGAGACTTAGGACTACGCTTGAAAGCCCAGGGTATAGACGGACTATTTGTCAAGGGAAAAGCTAGTGATCCTACACTATTAAAAATAGACCAGGGTGAGGTTGACTTTGAGAAAACAAGCTTGTGGAAACAAGGCACAAGGAATTCCTTTGCCAAATTACGTAAAGAGAATCCCCTAGCATCAATAGCTGTAATCGGTCCTGCCGGCGAAAATGGTGTCCGCTTTGCATCCGTTGCAGTGGACAATCTTTCTTCCTTCTCACGAATGGGTTTGGGCACAGTATGGGGACAGAAAAAGTTGAAAGGAATTATGGTTTCTGGCACAAACAAAATAAATACACCAGAAAACAAAGAGTACCTAAAGGTATCTGAAAAACTATCTTCTCTTCTAGGCGATCCCCGGCCCGAGGGTGTCCGTTTTGGTATAAGAGAACAAAACAAAAAAATATGGCTACTACAAGCCAAGATGAACGGACTACCTTCAAAAAACTTTTCCGAAGTTAAGGAAGGATACTTAAATTTACAACGAGCTCTTTTTTCAAACACCGATGAAAGAGAATCCTGTGGTTTGTGTCCTGTCAGTTGCAAAGACATTATTGAACACAGCGATAACCCGCTCTCAGCTGACTACACAACATTCACAAGCCTAGGCCCTATGCTAGGAATAACCAGCGCCCAAGCAGTCCTAAGTCTCTGCGAAAAAGCATTCAACCTCGGAATAGACCCTGTTTCTCTAGGCAGTTGTTTAGCATTTCTAGTTGAAAAAGAAAACTGGGAGTTCGGCCATAATGATGCCCTAGAAGCACTGCTCCAGGGTTTAGTTGACCGAAAAGAACCTTGGTCAAAAAACTTATCCTTTGGCGTTTCAAAAGCAGCCTCTGGAAAAGAAGCTAACTACGCCATGGCTATTTCCAACTTGGAGCTTCTCCCTTATTTCAATGGTTACTTTACAATCCTTTCCCAAACTGTCTCTCCCGAAACTGATATTCAATATACAGGCGCGCATCTACTAGACCTAGGAAATATCATTCCGGATGAGAAGGGTGTGCAAAAATTTATATCGGAGGAAAAGAAGGGGATTCTTTGTCTTTCGTTAGCCTCTTGCCCCTGGCTAAGGGGACTCTACACTCTCCCCCAAATTTTTGAGTGCTCGGAAAGCCTAAATTTAGGGTGGAGTCACGAAAATCTGGAAGCTTTAAGTTCTAAGATTTATAATTTGAAATGGAAGCTAAAGACAAATCTTGGTTTTGACTGGGAAGGAATAGCCTACCCCCGTCGTCTTTTTGGCACTCCCACTGCTACTGGATACCTGGAAGAAGAAGACTTTTTGGAATTGATTAGACTTTACCAACAACAACTTAACTTGTAAACTTAACAAGGACTTTTTAAATTATGCAATATATTGACCTAGGTAATACAAAAAAACAACCCACAAACAAAAAGAAGTGGTTAAAACTCCTAGCAATACCAGCTTTAATAGCAGCAACTGTTCTTATCTTGGTTATTTCACCACTCTCTTTTAGCTTCTCCGACCTGCTAGCCCCAGTTTCAGTGTTTTCCCAAGTTGTAAATCCAAAACAGCTCTCCAGCACAGATGGGAGAACAAACATTTTGCTACTTGCTGTAGATGATCGCGAAGAAATAGATCCGCGCTGCGGTGATGACGCTGGTTCCGGAAGTCTAACCGATACTATAATCCTAGCCTCTTTAGGAAAAAAAGATAAAGACATTGTCTTACTCTCTCTCCCCCGCGACTTGTGGGTAGAAACAGGTTATTACTCAGGCAAAATAAATGCTGCATACGCTTATGGGGGTAGTAGCTCAAATGGTGCTGAATTTGTCTCTAGAATAGTAGGCGGGGTAACAGGTGTTCCTATTCATTATTACGCTGTAGTAAACTTCCTCGGATTTGAACAAGCAATTGATATTCTAGGTGGGATAGAAATAGATGTGGAAAGAGGTTTTGATGACTACCGCTATCCTATTCCTGGACAAGAATGTGCCGAAAACGAAGAGGAGCGCTGGGAACATATTCACTTTGATGAGGGCTTACAAACCATGGATGGGGCACGAGCTTTGAAGTTTGTCCGATCCCGCCATGCAGAAGGACCAGAAGGTAGTGACTTTGCCCGGTCGCGTAGGCAACAAAAAGTTCTACTAGCTGCAAAAAGAAAATTCTTCTCTTTATCAGCGTTCTCCGACTGGGCAAGAGTTAAAAATCTTTACCAAACGTTTGAAGATCATGTACGCACAGACTTAGGGATCTGGGAATTAGAAAGGCTTTATCATTGGGCAAGGGAAGCAGAAACAATCCCAATTAAAATGGAAGTTTTAGACGGTGCCCAAGGACTATTAGTTGCTACTCAGGATGAAAATAAGTATAAAGGTGCCTGGGTTCTCGCTCCTATTGCCGGCGATTATTCTCAAGTCCGGAACTATGTTCAGACTTTACTTTTCGAAAGTGGCAACTGAGCTTGAAGGTCCCCTGTGCTTTAGCATTGGACACTTGTTCCTACCCTAATGATTTACATCCTCCACGGTAACAACCTAAAAGAAAGCAGGGAAAAGCTTACCGAACTAATTAATAACCTAGGATCTGAAGCTCTCATCCGCTTGGAAGATGATCAATTTTCTTTTCCAAAATTCAAAGAAGCTTGCGAAGCACGCGGTCTCTTCTCCAAAAAATCCTTGGTAGTTGTAGAATTAGAGTCTTCCAAAAACTTAGAACCACTAAAAAAACCTGACAATCTTTCTTATTTACAAAATATCCCCCCTCACACCAATGTGATCATCTGGATAGGCGAACTCCTACATGCAAATAGCAAGATACTTAAGGAGTTCAAAAAATTGGGCAGGGTGCACTGCTTTCAAAAAAAAGAAGACAAACCTTTCGAATTTCTAGATGCCCTAGGAAAAAGAAGCGCAACAAGTGCTTATCTAGAACTAGCAAAACTGCGAGCGCAAGGTGAGCACCCCCTTAAACTTGTCCAACTAATTGCCTGGGAGTTGCGTACCCTTATTAGTATTAAATCCGCATCGGATAACCCCGGATTCCACCCTTATGTGTATAAGAAGAACAAAAAAATTGCTCAGGATTTTTCCCAACCCGAATTGATCAACCTTTTTGAAAAAGTTATGGAAGCTGACTTGAAAATGAAAACAGGAAAGGATGAACGTCTAGTACTGGATCTTTTAGTTGACGCGTTTTTAAAATAGCCCATGAAATTTGAACCCTACCGCTATGTAAAAGATTATAAACCCCAATCACCATCCTCTAGAAAGGGGGTTTTCTGGGATCAAATTCTTCCTTTATTTCTAATTTTCTCAGGATCCTTCTTAATCTCCAGCCAAGTAGTCTTACCCTACTTCTCATTCCCTTCCCAAGAAGCTTTCATGATCAGACCTGTAAAACCATTTCATGTTCTCGGTGCTTCCCAAAGACAATGGGAAACCAGCAGTAAAGAAGATAAGAATAGTATTACTCGCCAAGAAGTCCCCCCTACTTTTTATCTTTCAATACCAAAATTGGAAATAAAAAAAGCAAGAGTTCGAAAAGACAGCACAGAACAAAACCCTCAAAAATTTCTGGGTCACTTGCTAGGATCTGCCCTGCCAGGAGAGAAAGGAGGTAGTATATTTATTTACGGACACTCAACATTTCCCTGGCTTTTTGATTCCGATAACTATCGAACAATCTTTTCCACACTACCTGAACTAGAGCAAGGGGATTATATATATATTGAATACCCAGGGAAACAGTGGGTTTACAAAGTCACAGGATTCAAAACCCAAGCACCAGAAGAAGTAAATCCCTACGAGTCTGTGTCTGAATCAGCACCAGCTCAACTAGTACTTATGACTTGTGTTCCTCCGGGAACAAGACTAAGAAGGCTTCTCGCCTATGCCTCTTTGGTAGATGAACAAACTTTAGCTGAATAAACCAACTATTGAGCAGGAGTAGTCACTTGCAAAGCCTCATCACTTACTAGCTTCCCATCCATCCCAACCTTATAATAATAAGTAGTCTGGGGTTTTAGTCCTTCGATTGTTATTCTGTGCTTTACTAGCGGTGAGGTTTCGGGAGCAGTACGCTCTAGCTGCGTAGGAGCTGTACCGTATTGGACAAATCCAACACCCTCCTCCTCCTCAGTCTCCCAACTCAACGTTACAGCTGTGGGAGTAAGGCTTTCAATTCTAAGGTTTTTTATCTCCACTGTTTCCTTCTGAGCCTCAATAAAATGCTTATAGCCTGCTGGAATACCTTTATATGCCCCAGCTAAAGTAAGCACTCCGGTAACCATAAGTAAAAATGTTTTAAATCCTTTTTTAGCTTCAACTGAATTCATATCAGCAGATTACTGGGTCTGGTTCCTATATAACAATACATCTATAGCATTTACAATACCGTCACCATTTAAATCATAACGGGGATCATCTGTTCCTATTGCATCCCTTATTACTTGTTCGCTAAGTTCTATCTGCTCTGCTGGCTCGCTTTCTTCCTCCTCCTCGATATCTGCTGAACTTGTTGTCTCCCGCTCCAACTGTTCTTCGGTTGGGAGCGGTTCCTCAAGGTCGGCACCATCGCTTGCTTCTAAAGGATCTTGTGTTCCACTTTCTTTTGGAGTTGTGAAGCTGTAAGGAACACCATCGTTATCATAAATTTCTTCTCCTACCCCAATTTTATAATAATATGTTGTTTGCGGAGATAGGTTAGGAATAGTAACAGTATGAACAGCTGCTCTCTGATCCGCTTGAACTGTGTTCCCCAAACTCATGGTTTTTCCATACGAAACAAATCCATAAGCAGGTGTTTCTGTAGTCCAACTAATAGTAGCACTAGTAGCAGTTACTTCATCAAGGCGAATATTTTGGGGCCTGTTTTCTGGAGATGCTTTTGAATCAGGACTTCGGAAAAACTTCAGCCCCAAAACAATTCCAGCCAAAGCCAAGGTCAGAAAAACAATTCCAATTATGAGCAGGGTTTTTTTCTTCTTCATTACTCCTATAAGTTTTAACTTCACTTTAAATATAACTTAGACAACAGCAAGTTGTCTAGGGGTTTTTGGATTCTTAAAAAGCAACAAGGAAATAAAAAAACCGGAACTCGTAACAAAAAACAGTTAAGTAAAACAATTATCAATCTTAAATTATAAATTTTAAATTTAAATGACAAATAGAAGCCATTCCAAAGGACGGGGTGAAAAAGATCTAACTAGTCTCTTTTAACACCTGAGGAATGTAAGCAAGAAGATCTGTTGCCAAAAACGAAGGTCCCAAAACATCTGCAGCCAAATCACCTGCACGCCCGTTCACAAAAGCAGCTGCAGAAGCTGCTGTAAACGGATCTAACCCCAAGGCTAAATAGGCTCCGCAAAGACCAGCGAGAGTGTCTCCCGTTCCCCCCACCGACATGTAAGGATTTCCTGTATTATTAACCATAGTTTCTACACCATTAGATATAATATCCGGATTTCCTTTTTGCAAAATAACACACTCAATTGCTCTAGCACCGTGCTCTACCAACTCCAGCCGCTTCGGGCCCGCCTCGGGAAGTTTCTGACCGGTTAAAACATAAAACTCATAAGCATGAGGTGTAACAATAAAATCCTTTTCCTCAAACATCTCCGCTTCTGCCCATTCTTGAATACCCTCATCATCTTGCGCAGCATAAATTGCATCAGCATCAACCACTACTGGCATCTCTGTTCGCATTAGAAAGCGCCGAACAAATTCCAGTGTTTCCAAATTCCTTCCCATACCCCCACCAATTACCACCGCATCTTTATTTTCTGTAAGATCTTCAACTAAGGTAAGGTGCTTAGGTGTAAAATATTTAGTATCTACAGGGTAAGTAATAAGATCAGGAGAAAATCCCGCAACTATATCAGCAGCCCTCTCTGGCGCTACTACCGTAACCAAATCTACTCCCGCGTGGTAAGCTGCTAAAGCATTAAAAGCTGGAGACCCTGAATATAAAAAAGAACCCCCTACCACCAACAAATGCCCAAAGTCATACTTATGCGCGTGGGGAGAGCGGTCAGGGTAAATTTCCTTTAAAATGTCCGCTGTAACTTCCTTAGACATAAATTAAACAAATCACAAATCCCAAAAATCTGGAACTTGGCCCGCCAGCTGGCGGATTGATGCTTATCAACTAATCTTCCTCGCAATCTTCTCCAAATCCGTCTCATCAAACTCAGATTTTGCCTCATAAGCAGGAATAATGTGCATGTGAAAATGGAAAACAACCTGCCCCGCAGCCTCCCCGTTCGACTGGCGCAGCCAAAGACCATCGAGGTTCAGATCACTACCGCCAATCATTTCGGCTACTTTTTTAACCCTTACCATTAAACCACTCAGCACATCCTCCGGAATATCAAATATATCCTCATAATGTTCTTTCGGAATCACCAGCGTATGACCTGCCGATTTGGGGTTAGCATCCAAAAACGCCATAAATTCATCGTCCTCATAAACTTTATGAGAAGGGACTTCGCCCTTTACAATTTTACAAAAAATACATCCTTCCATAAACTTAGCGTAAATTCGCCTCCAATTTGCGTTTATTAGCGTTGGTCTCACCCAGCGAGCCAGCCTCCATCAACAAAAAGGACAATACCATTAACAAAATCTGCCTCATCTGAAGCAAGATAAACAGCAGCTGCGCCAATATCGCTCGGCCTACCAATACGACCTATGGGGGTTCTGGCTAAAATATTCCTTCTTTGTTCTTCATCAGAAAGCATATCACTAGTCATCTCTGTCTCAATAATTCCAGGACCAATAGCATTTACCCGAATGCCCTTGGGCCCAAGCTCTAAAGCTAAAGTCTCAGTTAAGCCCGTAACACCACCTTTAGAAGCTGTATAATGAGCCACTTGCGGAAAGCCTACGCCAACTTGCCCCGATGCAATAGACGCAACGTTTATAACTCTACCCCACCCGTTTTTTGCCATTTCTCTCGCAGCTACCTGAGCACAAAGAAACTGGCCTTTCAAGTTAACCTCAATAACTTTATCCCACTCCTCTTCTGTCATTTCAAAAAAGTCCTTAAACTGAGAAATACCAGCATTGTTTACCAAAATATCCAACCTCCCGAACTCATCTACCGCCATCGCTACCATACCCTCTACTTCCTCTTTATTTGTCACATCACAAAGAAAAGGGATCGCTTGTTGCCCTGTTTTCTCCTCTATCTCTTGACAAGCTTTTTTGCAATCTTCTAAATCAATGTCAGAAACCAGAACATCGGCACCAGCTTGAGCCAAAGCAAGAGCAATACCCTTACCAATGCCACGCCGGGCACCAGTTATAATTGCCGACTTTCCTGTTAAATCAAACATATATAAGTCACCCACTTTCGAAAAGTTCTAAACACTAAAATTCTAAGCACTAAATCCTAAATTCTAGACAAGCACAAAGTTTCAAATGTCCTAATGTTCAAAATAAGAGTCTTAAGGTTTTGGTCAGTTGTCCTTTGGTAATTCGAATTTGTTTAAGATTTAGATATTAGGATTTAGGATTTTTCTACTCATGAAGCTCTAACCCAAATCATTCATAACCAGTTGGGCAACTTCCACCAACCGGTTTGCGTATGCCCACTCGTTATCATACCAGGCCAAAATTTTTACCAAATCACCCCCAACAACACGAGTAAAAGGCGCATCAAAAACGGCCGAGTGGGGGTCACCAATAATATCTGTGGAAACAAGAGGGGCCTCCGAATAATCAATAATTCCCTTATACTCATCCAAATCCACGGCCTCCTTAAAAGCACTGTTAATCTCATCCACACTTACGCTTTTTTTCACAACAGCAACAACATCGGAAATTGATCCACAGGGAACAGGTACACGAATTGCAATTCCGTCAAACTTACCATTCAACTTGGGTACAACTTTGCCGGTTGCTTTTGCCGAACCTGTTGTAGTCGGGATGGAATTTACACCCGCAGCACGAGCCCGTCGCGGATCTTTACGATGCGGTCCGTCCACCAAATTTTGTGTAGAGGTATAAGCATGCTCTGTTGTCATCAAGGCTTTCTCTACTCCAAATGAATCTTCCAAAATCTGCATAATTGGAGAAATACAATTAGTAGTGCAAGAAGCGTTTGAAAAAACATTGTACTCTTTTGCCAAAGCCCCCAAATTATTTGCCGAATCTGTACCAAGAACTACTGTAGGACCATCACCCTTTGCATTAGTTGAAATAATCACTTTTTTCGCTCCTGCATCAATATGCATAGCAGCCTCTTCAAAATCAGCAAAAACACCTGTACATTCCAGAACTACATCCACACCTAGCTCTTCCCAAGGTAAGTCTGCGGGACTCTTTTCAGAGCAAAAACGCACTTTCTTTCCATCAACAATTAGATAATTACTATCTTCCGAAAGAGATACTTCAGAACCAAACACACCATAAACACTATCGTACTTTAAGAGATTAACTAATTGCTTCTTATTGCCCAAATCATTTACTGCAACCACTTCAAAATCATCTGCATTAAACCGCTTCGATTTTCTCCGTCGATTTCCAGATCCAAACAAACCAATAGCAGCAGCAAAAGCTGCGCGGCCTATTCTTCCAAATCCGTTAATGGCTAGTTTTGTCATTGAGAATTAAAAATAGATAAAACTATAAACGATTGTGCTAACATTATACAGCTGTGTCAGAAATTCTTCAAGACCTTAATAATCAGCAAAGAACTGCCGTGGAAAAGACAGAAGGACCCATCCTAATTATTGCGGGACCAGGGTCTGGCAAAACCCGCTGTCTAACTCACAAAGTTGCCTACCTAATTGAACAAGAAAAAGCTCTTCCTTCGGAAATACTTGCAGTTACTTTTACAAATAAGGCTGCTAACGAGATGAAGGAGCGAGTACGAAAGCTGATTAAACAACACAACAAAAATGTTTCTTGGATTGGAACTTTCCACGCTACTTGTGCCAGAATTTTAAGAATCGAAGGACCAAAAATCGGAATTCCAAAAAATTATGTCATTTACGATACCTACGACTCAGAAAAAGTTATAAAAGAAGTTATCCAAGAGCTAAAACTCTCTCCTAAGGAATTTCAACCTGGAACTGTACTTAGCAAAATCTCAAGCGCAAAGAATGAATTAGTAACTGCTGCTCAATACAAAAACTACGCCTACGGGTACTTCCAAGAACAAATAGCAAAAATTTATCCAAAATACCAGAAGGTTTTGGGAAAGAATAAAGCTCTAGATTTTGGCGATTTGATTTTAAAAACTGTTCAACTTCTTAACACCTGCCCAGAAATACTTGAAAAATGGCAAGGGAAATTTAAATACTTCTTGGTCGACGAATACCAAGATACTAACCAAGCGCAGTACACCTTTATCCACTCACTCGCAAAGGGCAATAATAACCTTTGTGTAGTTGGGGATGTTTCTCAAGCTATCTACGGCTGGAGAGGTGCTAATTTTAAAAATATCCTAAATTTTGAGAAAGACTGGCCAAACGCTACTATCTTTCACCTTGAAAAAAACTACCGCTCAACGCAAAAAATTATTGAAGCAGCCAAGAAGGTTATAGAACACAACAAAACCCATATCAATATCAATTTGCAAACAGAAAACGAGCAAGGGCAAGACCTTTTTGTTTACCAAGCGTGGGATGAAAAAGATGAAGCTCGCTACGTCGCTCGCAAGATTGAAAAGATGCCCACTCGCTACCAATGCGCAGTTTTGTTCAGAACAAACGCACAATCCCGTGCTTTTGAAGAAGCTTTTATTCGAAGAGGTTTACCTTATCGGTTATTTGGGGGCACAAAATTCTATGAACGGCGGGAAATCAAAGACATCCTTTCCTATCTCAGACTAGTGGAAAACCCACAAGACACACTAAGTCTAAAAAGGATTATTAATGTACCACCAAGAAGGGTTGGAGAAAAAACTCAAGAAGAATTAGCTAGAAAGGGTTGGAAAATAAAAGACGCGGATAAGCACTTTGAGTTTTCGTTGCAAGAGTTGATCCAAAACAAGGATCGCTTAGAGCCACAACAAATAATAAATATTATCCTAGGAAAAACAAAATACCTTGATTGGATCAGGGATAGAGGAGATGAAAACGAAGGTAGAGTTGAAAATGTAAAAGAGCTTCGTGCTGTTGCCTCAGAATTTAATAGCCTAAAAAAATTTTTGGAGAATGTTTCTCTTGTTGAAAATGACCAAACACCAAACGGACTTAATTTGTCCCAACCAAGCAACACAGCAGGCAACTATCCTATTACTATTTTAATGACTCTACACTCAGCCAAGGGTTTGGAGTTCCCAGTAGTATTTATTACTGGATTAGAAGAAGGTTTGTTACCACACTCGCGGTCACTACTGGATTTGCACCAGCTAGAAGAGGAGCGCCGTCTGTTTTATGTAGGAATGACTAGAGCTAAGAGGGAATTACACCTAACATACGCAAAAAGGAGATTATACTTTGGGGGCGAACGAAGTGGTAGTATCTCCAGATTTCTCCTCGAAATCCCCGAAAATCTAAAAAACGAACTCTAAAAAACCAACAACAACCCCGAAAAGAGAAGGCTACATCCTAGAAGGAAAAAGAACACGGATAATTCACCCTCACCTGTCTCTGGCGTATCTGTAGTTTCGGGAAGCTGGTCCACATCCTCTTCTGTACTATCCTCTGTAGTAGTTGTTTCTGTCGTAGTCGCCCCTGCCTCAAAAGTATAAACACCATTAGTCACGGAGTTCAATATGTCATCCACACTTTCTGCTTCAATTACATTGCAATCTTCTGTCTCACCTAAAGTAAAATCAAAAATCAGCCCCTCTTCTCCTGAATCTACCAACGGTGTAAGTTCCAAGGTACCAACAATTGCCTCACCACTAACAGTTTCTTCAGCCTCAGTATAAGCAGAAAAGTTAATCTCCCCCGTAGTATTATCAATTCGCCCAGTAGTTGGCATAAATGTGGAAAAGGCACTATCATCAACATTCATAGAAATATCAAACTTATCTGGATCAAAATCAATAACTACATCTACACCACTAATAAGTGCTTCTCCCGAATCCACAACTATATCAACATCAAGGGTATCGCCGAAAGAGAGTGTGCTTTCACCAGGAATCAGCTCTAAAGTAGCACTTGCAGCCGAAGCTGGAGTAACAAATAGACGCATGCCACAGAAGATTATCAATACTGTTAAACATAAAAAAAGCTGGGCAGGTTTTCTTAGCATCATAAATTTAGTCTAACAAACAAAAACAAACTTATACAGAAGTAAACAAAGTCATTATCCAGCAACGAGCTTCATTTGCATCCTACTTTATTCTAAACCCAAAAAGTCTTGTGGCAAAGCAGCTTTGATCTCATTACCTCTTTGGGTATATGTCCCCACTTTCCACAAATCTCAGTTCCAATAAAATAATAGCGCAGAAAGTTGTTTTCCAAAACCTATTCTACTATTTCCTCCACATAATCTCCCGATACCCACCCCTCGCGACCGTCATCTAAAAGGATGCGATGCCAACCACCTTGGGTACCAAGCATAGGATATATATCACCAGGGCTAACCTTAGTTATTTCATTGTAAGAAGTACCAGAACCTGAACGCACTCGCAAGAATCCAACTCCAGTAGGAAGAACCCTAACCTTAGGACTACTTTGGGCAGGGAAAGACTTTTCTAAAAATGAAACTAGACCTTCCCGGGCAGCTTGCGGTACATCCTCATCACTATCCCCAAGATAAGCTAATACTAGCCTTCCCTCACCACCCTCTTTCTCTTCCACTTCTTCACCTCTTTCATTATAAACTACACCTGACTGATCAAGAAAGTAAGTTGGAGTCTCCTCCAAAGAATTATCCCCCCACCGGTCTTGCAAAGCCGATATCCAGCTCTTTGTGGAAGCAAAAAAGCTGGGGTCAGGAACCGAATAATCCAAGAGTGTTACTAAATCACCCTTGCCTTCCCAACCCCACTCTGTGGGATCAATCTGCTCCGCCTCATAAGGAATTATACTTGGTCTAAGCTTAAACCAGGCATTCAATTTGTAACCAGGCTGCACATGCACCTTTAAATTGGATAATTCATAACCATCCTTTACAACTTCCAAATCATAAGGGCCTGGCTGAACAGGTGAAAAAAGCGGTGTGGTACCCATGTTTTTTCCTCCCATTTTAATCTCAGCTCCACCTGGCTCAGAAATTACAGAAATCTTGGCTTCGTCACTTTTTTCAAGCCAAAATATTTCCTCCTTAGTAAATTGCCCTAAATCCAAATTAACAGCAGTAAGAGTAGAAGGAGTAAAATTCAACCGCGCTGACCAACTTGCAACTCGAACTGTAGATTCCCCGGGGCGCAGGGTATCTGAATAAAAAGGGGTTTTACCGCGCAGTTCACCATCTACCCATACATCTTGAGAAGAACCATCCAAATTAATACTCAAAGCTGCATTGGGCTCCACTCTTCTTCCTGTAAAATAACGCCACCCAACAAACCCGAGCGTGATAATAACTGTAGGTCCCAGTCCAAGCAAAATCTTTTTTATACGGTCATCCATAACAGGTTCAGATTAGCATAGAAGCCCTAGATTGACAATTTGGAAAAAAGATGAAATCCATTCATTGTTCAATTGCCCTATTGTTAAAAGAAAGCCTCGAAAAGAACATTAAAGAACCCAGAATGTTAAACTAAATAAACCTCTAAAAAGTCAAAACAACAAGAATAAGATATAAAATACAGACATAATATTTATATCTTATAGGTTGCTATTTGGCTTGTTTTTCGGTATAGTATACACATCGTAAAAAAGCAAGAGAGTTTGCCTCGAAGCCCTCTATTTTAAGCCTTTCTACAGGTTCTTTAATAAAAACTTTGCCGCCCAGCGCTTTGCTAGCAAGCCCATTGCTATCAGACCGCTGGGGATGCGAGGTACATTTCACGGGACCCTTTCGGGGACCCGAAACTAATAACTGGCCGAGGCCTTTAAAGGAGGGACAAAATGGCTAAGTTCTACGCATGGAGCAACAACGGTGTCATCGCCGTTATCTCCGAAACGGTTTTCGAGCTAATTCAAGACCGCCGCGAAAAAGAAGGGCACACGGAGGCTGTTGGGCGAGGCCGTCCTCAACTTCCGTATCCGCGCCCTATCTTCACCTTCGCGGATCTCAGAATGATGCCTTTCAAGAATGAGTGGGTGACAGGCAGCACAAATCTCATGAATATCCTCTTAGAGGGCCACCAAGTCGAGCACTGCAGCTTCTACGTACCCTTTTCGAATGGGTACGAGTATGGTGGAAACTCGCCGAAACGGAACGCGCATTCCGCACAACGCTCACCGAGGCCATGGCAACTTTTGGCCTCGGCCGCGTAGAGTAGCATAACAAGACTCGGATCCCAGCACCCAAGGCATTGTGTGCCGCAACTTGGACCCCACCGGGGGACCTTAAAAATGTTGCGCATGCAGTGCTTTTTCGTTTTCTGCTAGAATGTATTTGTGAGCTTAGAAAAATACAAAGAAAAAAGAAAATTTGAAAAGACAAGTGAACCTGAGGGGAAAGGAGGAAAGGAAAGCAAACATCGCTTCGTAGTACAAAAGCACGACGCCTCTAATCTTCATTATGATTTTCGGTTAGAGTTAACCGAAAATGTTTCTAGCGGAGACGTGGTCCTCAAAAGTTGGGCCGTACCCAAAGGTGTGCCGGAAAAGAAAGGGATCAAAAGGCTTGCCATTGAAACCGAAGACCACCCCATTGATTACCTTAGCTTCGAGGGCAAAATACCCAAAGGAGAATACGGTGCGGGAACAGTTGAACTCTGGGATGGCGGAAAATTTGAACTACATAACCGGGAAAAAAATCTTTATGATTTCAAATTAAAGGGAGAAAAATTAAAAGGAAACTATATCCTTGTCCATCCGCAAAGTTTCAAAAAAACCCACTGGCTAATTTTTAGAAAATAACCACAATCACCCCAGCACCAGAACCTTCGGTTCGGTGTGGGGTTGATAGTTCCTAAGCTCACTAAAGTTCGCTAAGGTTCTATCAAAAAAATAAAACTCGCCTTCCAGCGAGCGTACATCAACAATATTCATCTTGCTTTTTTTATCAGCGTTAATCCGTAGGCGTCCCCACCATTACATGCCGGGCATACCACCGCCCATTCCGCCCATACCTCCCATTCGTCCACTGCCCCCAGCAGCATTATTACCTTCGCTATCTTCGGGTTCCTCGCAAACCAAGGCTTCGGTAGTCAGAACCATGGTTGCCACCGATGCGGCATTTTGTAAAGCAGACCGAGCAACTTTAGCAGGATCGATTATACCTTTCTCAAACATGTGACCAAACTCCATAGCAACTACATCATAACCAAAATCATCCTCTTCCTTTTCCACCTCCCGCAAAATCCAACCAGAGTCTTCTCCCGCATTTTCAACAATTTTCCGCAACGGTGCCTCTAAAGCATTGTAAACAATTTTTGCACCCAAATTTTCTTCGCCGCCCGTTTTTGCCGCCTCCTCCAAAACTTCGCGCGCGCGAATCAAAGCCACACCACCACCAGGCACAATACCTTCTTCCAGAGCCGCCCGAGTAGCATTAACCGCGTCCTCAACTCGGTATTTTCTCTCCTTAAGCTGTGTCTCAGTTGCAGCACCAACACGGATAACAGCCACACCGCCAGCCAAGCGGGCAACGCGCTCTTCCAATTTTTCTCGGTCATAATCGGAAGTTGCTTGCTCAATTTGCTTCTTAAGCTGAGCAACTTGGGCTTCAATATCTTCTTTGGAACCTTTCCCACCAACAATAGTTGTTTCTTCTTTAGTGGAAACTACTCGTTCTGCCCGTCCTAGGTCTTCAACAGTTACTGATTCTAAATCTCTCCCCGTCTCTTCAGAAATAAAGGTACCGCCAGTCAAGGTTGCAATATCAGAAAGATTTGCTTTTTTCCTATCGCCAAAGCCGGGTGCCTCAACTGCCAAAACATTAAAGGTACCACGCAATTTGTTAACCACTAAGGTAGCTAAAGCCTCACCCTCAAACCCATCCGCAATTATGACAACATTTTTAGTTTGTTTAACAAGGTTTTCTAAAGCAGGCAAAAATTCGTTAAGGGAGGATATTTCTTTATCAGTAATAAGAATCCGAGGCTCCTCAATAACTGCCTCCATTCTTTCGGAATCAGTAATAAAATAGGGGGAAGCATATCCTTTATCAAATTGCATTCCCTCTGTATAATCAACTTCTATTTCCAACCCACGACCTTCTTCTACTGTAACCACACCATTGTCGCCAACTCTTTCCAATGCATCTGCAATCTTTTCCCCAATCTCCTCATCACCAGCAGAAATTGTTGCTACCTGGGCCTTTTCTTCCTTTGTAGAAACACTTTTAGCTGTGTTTTGAAGTTCTTCCACAACTTTACTAGCCACCTGCTCAATACTACGACGAAGAACCATAGGATTTGCACCAGCAGTAATATTTTTCAAACCCTCTTCCGTTATTGCCTTAGTAAGAAGAACGGCAGTAGTAGTACCGTCGCCAGCTACATCATTGGTTTTAGATGCAGCCTCGCGCGTTAAACGCGCTCCCATATCCTCCAAAGGATCGGAGAGCTCAATGTCTTCCGCAACGGTAACACCGTCATGGGTAACATTGGGAGATCCCCAGCTTTTAGCTAACGCCACATTTCGCCCCTTGGGTCCTAGTGTTGTAACAACAGCTTTCGCCAGTTTATCAACACCAGCTTTTAAGTTGTTTCGCGCCTCCTCGGCGTAAACGATTCGTTTAGACATCTTTTTAAAACAATACTTAACTAGACTTAACTAGACTTAACTAGACTTAACTAGACTTAACTATTCTTTACCATTTTTTTCACTCGTTAAGTGTGGAAAAGTATCGTAAAAAAGTCGTAAAGTGTTGTAAATAAATTAGCCTTTAACTACTGCCAGTACATCCTCTTCCCTCACAATTAACATATCCTTACCATTAACCCTCACATCATTACCGCCCCACTTCTTGTAAATCACCCGATCACCTTTCTTAACATCCATTTCAATTCTTTTCCCCTCCTCATTTTTCCTACCGGGACCTACAGCCACAACCTCGCCTTCCTGTGGCTTTTCCTTTGCTGTATCAGGAATAACAATTCCTGCTGGAGTTTGTTCCTCCTCTTCTATTGGCTCAATTAAGATATAATCTTGTAGGGGTTTAACTTGCATCTGTTTTTTTTAATCCAAAACACAAAGAAAAGGTTTTTCCGAAATTTCCCTTGGCAGGAAATATTCTTTCAAACCCGAACTAAAGAATATAGTATAAAAAACACCACCTCTTGTCAAGAACTTCGGCTGAGTGATAGAATCCATAAAGCATAAGAACATAAAAAGCGGATCTTACTTTTCTCCTTATTTAGAAATTAACAATTAGGAATTAGAAATTCCGCACAAACCTTATAAGGAAAGACTAGGATTTTATTTACTCAAAACTATTATGAAAGAACTTCATTTGTACACTGACGGTGGTTCTCGGGGAAATCCCGGTCCAGCTGCTGTTGGTATTGTATTAAAAACGGCGGAAGGAGAAATTCTGAAAGAAAAAGGTAAAAGTATTGGAAAAGCTACCAACAACGAAGCTGAATATCAGGCACTAATTGAGGGTCTCAAATTAGCACAAAAATACAATCCCCAAAAACTTATCTGCTTCCTGGACAGCAACCTGGTTGTCAACCAACTAAACGGTAACTGGAAAGTAAAAAAGGCACATCTAAGAAAACTGGTATTTAAGGTAAGAGAAGAAATGGCACAGTTGTTAGGTACTAGAGTAACTTTTCAACACATCTCCCGCGAAAAAAATACAGAAGCAGACGAGCTTCTAAATACAGCCCTAGACAACAAAAAAACAGAAGAAGAAGGCGGGGGTTAATTCTCAAGATATCTGCGAAAAGTAACAACAAAAAAGGCTACCAAAAAACCAAAAAGGGCTGCAACCATAGTATTAAGAACAATATTTGGATTGCGAACTTCTACTAGGAGGTCCTGGCTAAGAACATCAACTGATAAACCATCATCTCCACCTCGCGTATTAAGTTTATCAACCTTTTCAACCACCCTGCTTGAAAGAACATTTGCCAAGTCTTTCGGAATCCACGAGACCCCTCCCTTCCAACGCTTATGCACCTCCACTTTTACAAGCTGCGGTGCTGTTTTACGCACATTTATTTTTTTCCCTACACTCCGGAGAAATTTCTGATCAGTAGGTAGTCCTAAATCTAGAAGGGAATCCTTCAACAAACTTCTACTTTGAAGCAAACCCACTACCGTATCTGCATACCGCTCCGCTGCTTGCTGAGCATAGTAACCATCGTAATTATAAAACTCCTCGCTAGCGGGTTGGGCAGTTCTCTTCACATATAGAGTTATTTGAGCTGATTGCACAGGGGGAATCTGTAAAGAACCCACCAGAGCAACAACAGCACAAACAATTGCTGTAAGCAGCAAAAACAGCCGGTGTTTATTTAAAATATCTAGTAGTTCTTTAAGTTCCATTGAAACCATTCAAACATATAAGTAACTATCACACAAGAAATCCTGAGTCCTTCTATCATTTCGACCAATCCCGACTTGTCGGGAGAGCGGAGTTGCCTCTTCGGCAACCTACCGAGGAGGCAGGAAATCTAGGCCTCTGGGCCGCGCTCAACTTTCCTCGTCTTCCCATGGTTTTAATTTCTCCCAATCAGAATTCTTCCCTTCGATTAAATCTTCTTTCTTTTTCCGACTCCAACTCTTAATCTGTTTTTCTCTCCTAATAGCACTTTCCACATCTTCAAAAACTCCATAATAAACTAACTTCCAAAGATTATATTTCTTTGTAAACCCATCCACGAGTTTATGTTTGTGCTGATAAACTCTACCCCGTAAACCGCTTGTTACACCAATATACAAAGTCGTGTTTGAATAATTAGTCAAAATATAAACAAAATATTTCTTGTTTTTCACTGCGTAAAAGATGCGGCCCCGATTTTGTCGGGACCTAGATTCCTCGACTCCTCGCAGACTCGTCGCTCGAAATGACAAAGCATATCACTCCGGCGCATTCGTGAGCAAATAAACGTCAACGTGGCGGGCGCTCCAAAAACCCTTACTCACATCTTCAAACCCTAGATCAACATCATTGCCATCAACTGCCCCACCAATATCCTCTGCCCGGCAAATACCATAACCGGGAACATAGAAATTAGTTCCCAAAGGAATAACCTCAGGGTCAACAGCACAAACCCCATGTTTTACTTCTGTACCTGAATATGTTAAGCCGCGGCACCCTTCACAATTTCCATCGTAAGAAGTTGCCCAACAATTTTCCAATTTTGCCCAGTACTTGTAACCCTTACCTGGAACTTCTTTCCATTCAATCTTTGTTCCGCGAGAAATAACTTCAGGAACAGGCTCTTGAACCTCCCTTTCCAAAAGTTTTCGCGAAACCTCCTCCCCATACCAATAACTAATTTCGTAAGTAAGAACTTCCTCCCCTGGCTTACCCTCTTGCACTATCTCCTCTTCGCCCCAGGGCAGGTCGCTATCCTCTTTATACTCTGTTTCAAAAGGTATTTGTTCGGTAACCACTTTAACTTTTTTCTCAAACTGGGAAACGGTTTCGGGATCAAGTGCAAGTCCCAAAAAGGTGTCCCGCTTTGCCGGAAAGTTACTACCAAGAACTCTAGCAGGAGGAGCCACTGCATCAACAAGCTGAGGTTGAAACAATACAAGAAAAAAGGAAATTGCTGTTACAAACAAAGGCTGCCAGCGCATAATTGTTTAGTCTCTTCTTTCAATATCGTAAAGCGAACTCCACAAAGCTAAATATCCAGGAGAACGGATAACAAATATTTTTCTAAAATCACGCCCAGAAAGAGTCAGGCCCTCATCATAATTCTCACTAACCAAAAGGACTTGCGATGTATAACCTTCCGAAGAATTTGAGACTGTAATTTGCTCAATTTCCCCAACTGGATCAAGGTCACGATCCTCAAGTTCATCTTTTACTTTATCTTTACTCCAACCAGGATCAACGTCAAAAGCTACGGGATCTTCCTGATACAAATTCTCTTCTAAATCATGGTCCTCACTATAAAGTAGCGTAGCATTCAAAAGATCTTGCATTTCTTTCTCACTTAGCCAAGGATCGCCATCCTTGCTTTCACTATACCAAGCTTTGTAAAACCAAGGTGAGTTCCCGTATTCAGGACCGTCGTAAAAATTACCACCGCTATCGGCATCTTTTATCCTCTTTATATAATCAGGTGTACTATTCCACTTAACATCAAAATCTGTAGGCAACCTTGTGTATCCTCCTGCTGTAGAAGCATACCAAGCTTTAATTGCGTCTCCGTCGTGTGTAATTGCTACACCCTTAGTCTCCTTCACTGCCTGGTGCCAACGAGAAGCAGCTGAAGAATCCACTTTAGATTCCAGCCAAACCTGACATGATTGGGTAGTACAAATAGAACCAGCACCATCTCCTGTATATGCTAAAGCGTAGGTTCTTGCAGCTACAGCCTGAGCTTTCAAGGCTTCCATTTCCCAACTAGAAGGCATCTCCGCAATACCTTTTAAATACTCATCTTCAAAATCCAGCTCCTTGGAACCAAAAGACCCTGTCACAGTAATTTTATCTGGACAGTCATAGTTCTCATCAATTTTGATATCTTTATAGTAGGCTTTCAAAATCTCCTTATAATTTTGCCCAGCCATTGCCCGTCCTCTCGCTCCGTACTGATTCATACCTACCCGGTGCGGATATCCCCTGGAATATACCACATAAGCGGGAGTATCCGATGGGTCTGGCAACGACTTTCGAATAGGAGCCACATCCCCAACCGAAGTATTTTCTGCAGTTGCTTCCAACTTAGCTCTCACCAACTTACTTATCTTCTCCGAAAGTTCAGAAAGTTCAGAAGATATTGCATCCCGCCTTTGCATAGTTTGAGCTGCCTGCACTTCTGCCTCCTCCTTTTGCTCAGCTAATTGATCTTTTAACACAGCAATTCGCGCTACTTCCCTATCCAAAGACTTTTTGGATTCTGCTAACTGTTCTTTCTGCTCTTCAACCTCAGAAATATCGTTGTTTAAATTAATAATCTTATCTTTCAAATCACTCACAGAAAGGGAACGGTAAAAGACATTTTTTGAGAGGTTAGAAAAACCGTCATTGCTCAAAAACATCTGCCAAAAAGGGGTTCTCTTCTTTTTGTAAAGTTGGCGCACCAATTGATCTCGAAAATGCTCCTTTTCGGAAAGATCACTACGAAGCGTAGAAAGTTCTTTACTCAAGTCCTCAATTCTTGCTCCTAATTGCTTAGCTTTAAAAGCAACTTGGTTCAGCTGAACTTGGGTCACAGTAATATTATCTTCCAACTCACCTATTTCACTGTGTAACTCTTCCAACCTCTCCTCTAAGTCCTGCATTTCTCCCTGCTTTTTCTCTCTTTCTTCACGTAAATCCTCTAACTGCTCGTCTATATCCTCCGCCCAAATAGTCGTGGGCACTGGAGTTACATTGACACCAACCAACATTGCTGCTAGGATAATTGCGAAGATTGGTAGGATTTTACGCATTTTGGACAGGTCCACCGCAAAACAATTATAGCAAATTAAAAGGACCGTTTTCAGAGGGCCTACCTAAAAACTTGAAAAGTCTTAAATCAATGAGTATTTCAAAAAAAACTAATAAAATTCTTTCCTCTCTGCTCTTATGTGGTACTTTCTTCCTAATAAGAGGTATTGCACCTCAATCCGTTTTTGCTCAGGGTTGGGTTTCCTGCATGTGGAGTCCGGGCGATGTGTGTACATCCGCTACAGATCATTGCCAAAGGGAATACCAACCACCTTCCGATTGGATAACACAATGCCGAACGTATTCAACACCGGACGCCTGTAACTCTGCTCGTATATATTGTGTATATGATCCGCAAGAAGCTTGCGGAGGACATAACCAACCTTGTTGTGGAACTATACCCCCCCTTTTTTGTGACTCTCCGCTTAAACCATCCAACCCACAGGATTTAATTAATTGTGTGTGTGTGAGTCCAACAGAGGAGGAAAAGGATGCTGGGTATTGTCCTGGAATATGCAAGGGGGAAGGCGTACAACCTGATAATGAAAACCTAAAGAGGTGGGTTGAAGGAGATGCAGGTTGTAGCAAAACAGAACCACGGTGTTGGGTTTATATCTGGGAGTCACCCACTTCAAAAGAACACCCAGCTGTCAGCACAGGTTTGGGAACCATCCCCACTGATCCAGAAGGTCTAACAGTCTGGTTCCTACATTATGCGCGCCTGATTGCTGGAGGCATTGCCTTTGCTCTACTCCTCTATGGAGGTATTCTCTTTATCACAGCCCAAGGAGATGAGGAAAAAGTTGAAAATGCAAGGAAAACCATAACATCTGCTCTTACTGGACTACTGGTTATTATCTTTGCTACTCTTATTTTAAGAGTTATTGGTTATGATATACTAAAATTACCCGGGTGGGGAGGAAATGGGAGTCTAACATTACCCAGCACCGAGGAAATAAATAATTAGATCAATGATAATACAACAACTATATGCCTATGAAATAGAAAACCCCACAGGCTTCAACACTATTGGAGACGTTATTGGCACTGTTCTTCTCAACGTGTTTATAATTGCAGGACTTCTTCTATTCTTCTATCTTATTTTCGGGGGGTTTAAGTATTTAACAGCGGGGGGAAATGAGGACGCAGTGGAGCAGGCTCAGAAAGTAATAACTACAGCAATAATTGGATTTGTAATTATTTTTATGTCGTATTGGATAATGTGGATAATACAAACAATTTTTGGTGTAAATGTTGGAATAATAGGAGGTCAAGGACCAATTATTTAAAGTATGCCAATAAACTCTTTTTTTGGACAAATCGGAAATCCCTATAAAGGCTTATATGGAGGTATTACCCAAAGCCCTGAAGGTATGCGCTACTTCATAAATAACTTAATAAATGCTGTAATGATAATAGCAGGGCTTCTTCTTTTCTTTTATCTTATTTTTGGCGGTTTTCAATACCTTACAGCAGGAGGAAACGAGGACGCAATTGAAAGTGCGACTAAAACAATTCGAAATGCTGTAATAGGTCTTTTAATAGTGGTAGGAGCTTGGTTCATTACAAAAATAGTAGAAACTCTTACCGGTGTTCCAATACTAAGCCCTGAATTCACAGGGCCATAAAACTCAAGTAGATGAATGTTCTCGCATTAGCTGCAAAACTAGAAATAGGCGATATAAAAAATCCTACTGAATACGGGGATGATACTACAGCGCTAGGAAATCTAATAACAAACGCTGCGTCTTCTATTGTTATGATTGCGGGTGTGCTTTTGTTTGGAATGTTAATCTTTGGAGGGTTTCTTTGGCTAACTGCACAAGGAGATGAAGATCAAGTTGAAAAAGCGCAAAAAGTTCTCAGTAGTGCTGTAATTGGGTTAGTTATTGTGGTTGCAGCCTTTTTCATTACCCAAATCCTAGGAACTGTACTTGGATTTGGAAGTATTTTTGAACTAGAGTTTCCAACACCCTAAAAAGATAACTTTATATGTCTTTGTTTGTTTCTTTTGGAACAGTTGAACATCCCTTACCATCACTTAGAACAACAGATCCAGGTGCGGGTATAGGAACCTTACTTAACAATGTTATTTCTCTTACAACTTACGCAGCAGGAATTGCATTTTTAGGCTATTTAATATACGGAGGAATCATGTGGATAACAGCTGCTGGAAACGAAGACCGAGTAGACCGTGCACAGAAAGCTATCAGCAACGCTCTAATTGGCTTAGTAGTTGTTGTTGCAGCTATTATCGTAACCCAAATTGTTGGAGCTATGCTAGGATTCGACAATATTCTTACACCAGTATTTGAGGGTCCTAGTGGAACAGGGACTAGCTAATATTTAAAATATAAGCAAAATTTTTTAAGATGGTTTTTTTACCACAAATCACATTCGAAATAGTAAATGAAGCAATAGGCTATGATCCAAGCGGTGGCGGTTTGAACTTATTAATCTCAAACTTAATTGGGGCTGCTACTATGTTTGCTGGAATTGCTATGCTTGGTTACCTTATTTATGGCGCTATTACTTGGGCTACGGCTGGCGGAAACGAGGAAAAAATCGAAACTGCACAAAAAGCAATTAGTAACGCTTTAATTGGAATGTTAATAGTAGTGTTAGCTACAACTATTGCAGCTATTGTTGGCAGTGTTATTGGTACACCTATTCTTTCCCCTCCTTGGGAAACTTTAAGACCATAATAAGAAAGAGATTAGAGATTAGAGATTAGAGATTAGAGATTAGAGATTAGAGATTAGAGATTAGAGATTAGAGATTAGAGATTAGTAACTAGCAACTATAAAAGAAAATTATGAAAAAGGTACTTTTAGCATTAACAATTCTTATAAGTGCTAGCCTCTTGTTCACTGAGGATAGTTATGCCTACACTTGGAAACCAAGTTGTGACAGTAACGAATGTGTTGGAAGGCAAAGAGACAGCGATGATTGGTATGCGTGTCACACTGAAGGTGAGTGCGGTGCCCTCACTCTTGGAGAACCAGAAAACTACTACTGTCAAGGTAGTGCTGGCTGGAGATACGACCCCGATGCTTGCGGAATTGGTGGGGGTGGCGGAGGAACAGGATCCGGAAGTGGTGCTATCCATAACCCCATGGTTTCTGTAGAAGGAATAACTGCCCTTTCCAATTACATTGGCACTTTCTGGCAACTTGCCTACATTGCTACTGGCATAATAGTCTTATTTTATCTAATTTACGGCGCAGTAAGGTTTATCACTGCCGCCGGTAACGAAGAACGAGTAGAACAAGCTCAAAAAACAATGACCAATGCCTTTATTGGTTTGATAATTTTAGCTGCAAGTTTTCCAATTATAAAAATTATTGAGGTTGTTTTTGGAATAAATATTTTACAAATTCAGTGGCCAACTGTTTAATTCCCAACTATCACTAACATAACCAAGGCATGACTTTAGAAAACTTAAACTCCAAAATTACAAAACAAGCACACGCTGCTATATCAGGAGGTAACATTGAAGAACACCTAGATGGCGGTTGGCCTTTTCGCAACATAGGACAACTAATGAATACAGCACTGTCAACCGTTATCATTGTTTCAGGATTAGTGTTGCTTATTTACCTTATCTATGGGGGATTCTTGTATATGACAGGACAAGGGAATGAAGAAAGGATAGAAAAAGCACAAAGAGTAATCTCAAACGCGTTTATTGGATTAATTATAATTATTTCTACTTTTGCAATCATTACCGTAATTGAGCAGGTTTTTGGAGTAAGCATTGTAAGCGGAATCACATTGCCACGTCCATAACAAACAACAAATACAGTAAGCTGCAGTTTGCTGTACAATGCTTTCCAAGATATGCTAATCTTTTTTAGCTGAAATCCTTATTTATCAATTTATTAGCTAGCAGACCTTAACTAACTACTCTGAAAGGAGGTGAATAGAGAAAAATGATTCTCAAAGAACTTAACACTCTTTTTACAAAAGTAGTGTATGCCCAAGACATAAGTCCTCTTAGAGAAGAGGAAGTAGCACCTTACACCAATTTGGGGCAAATCCTAAGTACTGCTATTCAAATTGCTCTGGTTGGTGCTGGAATTGTTGTTCTTTTAATGGTTATTTGGGGCGGTATTCAATACATGACATCAGGTGGAGACAAGGAAGCAGCCCAAACAGCCCAAAAACGAATTACAGCAGCTCTTGTAGGCCTAGTAATTGTAGTATCAGCCTACGCTATCGCAGTTATAGTTGAACAAGTATTTGGAATTCAAATTGTTTCTGGAATTAACCTTCCAACAGCAGAGCATCAAATTGGAAAATAAAACCAATCTGCCCACGAAACCAATTAATAGCGGAAAAGTGGGGCGGCTATTTTTATGTTAAGCATAGTAAAAATACAATTAAAAAGATTGGTTAGCGCTGCGGTATGGGCGCCTAATGGGCTCCCCGACGGTCCAGAACGTCCTGGGGGTTGGGATGACCCTTCAGGCTACGCGCAGCTTAAAGATTTGGAATGGGTGTTCCATCGAATTATAAGTACCCTCTTCTACGCCGGGGGGATTGTCGCTTTTGTCTATCTTCTAATTGGCGGTTTCAAATATTTGACCTCTAGCGGCGATGAAGAAGCAGTAGAAACTGCAAAAAATACCATTACCTACGCTATTCTAGGCTTGCTTGTAATTGTACTCAGTTGGCTTATCCTTGATTTACTAGGCAAAATTATTAGTCAGGGTGGTAAACCTATCGACCTTCTTCAATTTGAACTTCCCAAGCCATAATGAAACTTCTCCTTGTTTCAACCACTTTTTGCTATACTAAGCATTAGATATTTATGAACCGTATTATTATTATTATTGCCTTGGCCACAATTGGACTTCTTTTACTCTTCCCCAAGCAGGTAAGGGCCCAATGCTTATATGACACTGTGTATGCCTGCATGAACAGGAATGTCGCTACCCAACCTTGCCACTATGACTTTGAACGCGGTATTTACGCATCCTCCACACCAGCTGTTGATTCTCAGTGCCGAGATGGAGAGGGTTGCCTTGGCGACGCCCAATGTAGCCTTGTGCAATACTGGTCAACCGAGTGCGGTGGCTGCACTTGTCAAGCAGTAGGTGGTATATGTGTACCCTCTGCTAGCTGCCCCTCTTCCCTATCATTAGCAGGACCCCCCAAAGATCCTGAAACCTCTCAAACCTGGTCAGATTGTGATTCAAATCAAGGATATGTGTGTTGTGATTTAAACGATATTGAAAACTGCGCTGACCTAAACCTTGAGAATGCTGTTTGTCTAAATCCTAGCCAGTGCCAAAGCAGCAATGGGGAGCCAATTGCACCCGCAAAAAGTTGGACAGATTGCGCGTCTTACGCGGGAGATGTTTGTTGTTTACTACCCGAAACGGGAACCGATACACAGCCACAACAACCTACAGGAGGATCCTGTGCTGCATCAGGAGGTTTTTGCGCACCAATTAGCGAGTGCTCGCAGCAGCTTTCTCGCCCAGATAATGGTTGGCAAGAAGAAGATTGTAAGTTAGAAAATAGTGGAACATGCTGTTCGGTAGAACAATACCTAACTCCAGGATGTGAGTACGCGGGCGATTGCCACCGCGATTACATAGGATGCTACAGGGGTGAGTTAAAAAGAACTAAAGAGTGGTCACGAACCTTCACTACTAGAGAGGAGGCTGAACTATGGCTCGAAAACTTCAATGTAACAACCACCTATAGCTACGACGGGACAATGACTTTGGAAGATTTGACCTTTCCCATTGATGGTGAATTAGAAAGACTTGTCGGATACTTTCCTTACGGAGACCCGGACGGAGATGGTCCTGCCCCAGACGTAATTAACGGGCCACAAGATTTAAAAAAACACGATTTTGTCGAAGGTCCCCTTTTTCGCCTAGCACCTCCAGAAAATGCTGCAGAAATTGCTAACTGGCTGCCAGCAATGTTTAAAAACTACAAACACTACGCAGTTAGGCTAAAATATTGTGGAAACAACCGAACCCCAGAAGATGATGACACTAACGACCAGGGTAACCCTGAGATCCATGGTGGCGTTCGCGGTCCATGGGGACTTCTCCAATCCATGCACAATGATGTTCTAGACGCTGGACTTTGGACCTGGATTGCAAGAAAACCAGGACAATCAGCAGCAGAAGCCATAAACGAAACCAAAGCCCTTACCGCAACCAAATTAGATACAAACAATAAGGCAGAAATAGCTCCACAAGTTACTTATCCACTAGCTACCGCAGCCTCCCTGGAAGAGGGAAACCACTACGCACTCCTAACTCAAGCAAATACATATAGTGATATTGGAAACGTATTAGGAAAAATAACATGCCCAGAGGTACAAAGCTGTCCGCGGGACGGCAGAAGTGCTCCCCAATATGATGAGGATTGTGTCCGGTACGGAGGAAATGTAGAGGTACGCAGCCAATTCACAAATATAACTGTAACCAAAGAAAACTCAGATACTAGAATAGACACCAATATTGATGGTCCTGTTGTTACACACACTGCTCACCTTAGTCACACTGAAAGCATTGAAATGAATACGGAAGTAAGAGAGTGCCACCTCGCAGAATATTGGCCGTTGAAACTAAACTTTTTTCTCAGCTTAATTCCTCCACAAATCACCTCCGGCTCAGGCCCACAAAATTTAACCACATCTCCTGAAAACCTCTGGGGCAGGTTAGAACTAGATCACTCTGACCCCAATGTTCAAGTAGATGTTGGCAATGAAAATATAGGTAAAGAAGTAGAATACATGCACCTTGCTGGCTGGGCAAAAACTGCCGAAGAGCTAGTAATGGGCAAAGATACTCGCGTCCTGGGTACCAGTACCTCAAAAACACAAAACACCGGAAGTAGTACAGGAGAAGTTTTAAGTAGCAGTACACCTATGCAAACAGGTCTTGGTTACGCAATACCTCCAAGCTGGGGAGGAGTTTACTTACCAATTATACTGAAAGGCTACGAGGATTACTTAGAAGAATCCGTGCCACCTGGAAGTTATGCGGAGGGCCCTGACAGCATCCCCAACCCAGAAGCGTTGGCTGCCCAGGTCGAAGACTGGGCAGACTCTTTATGGGGAGAAGGTGCAGGAGACCGCTTTATTTACCTAGCACTAACACAAGGAGAAACAGGTATGGGTGCAAACTGCGGAACTTGCATTGCCTGGGAAGAGTACCGCAAACATCCTGCCCTAGACACTGATAGTCAGCGCAGTGCACTGAGAACTCTAAACGAATTTTGGAAAAAGCACGACATTCGAAGCAATCCCGAATCTTTTGCTTCCCAATACATACCCGACTCCTACAGCGTACAGGGAATTAAAGGAAGCTGTGGAGGTGGGGCTTTGGGACTTTCCCAACTCTTGGCAGGAACAGCTGTTCTCCATCTAAACAAGCACGGACTTGGAGAGCCTTTTGATCTTTGGGAACCAGAAACAGCAATGAAAGTAATGGCGGCAGAATTGCACAGACTAGGATGGCATAGAGATTTAACTTGGACACAGAAATTAAATGTTTTAAGGAAGTGGAACAACAAAGACTGGTGGCTACAGCAAGTTCTCCAAACTGCAAAACAGTACATGAACTATCGCAGCAGTCACTAACTCTATTCAATCCATTCAATAGTAATATCTTCCGAATTAATATTGTGCTCTGCAAACCATTGCAAAACCTTCTGTCGCGCAAATTCCTTATCTTCTGCATACAAATAAATTCGGGCTGCTTTTTTCCCAGTTCGCACAATTTTATAATCTTGAGTTAAAACAGGAGTAATTCTTAAAAGAGGGTTCTCCTCATAATAACGTTGCTCAGCCTCACTAAACTCAGGGTCACCCCTACCCTCAACCTCGCTTTCTGGAATGGTTGCTTCCTTTGTCTTAAATTGCCAAGAATACTTATAAATATTAGGACCACTTACAGTTACAATATAAGTAGTCTCCGGGTTTAACTCTTCTTGGAAGTTTATAATTATACTTTTCCTTTCTAGAGGCGACTCCAATTCAAAAGGAACAAAAGGATCCACAGAAACAACCACCTCTTCACTTGTAACCTCGCGATCAAACACCACTCGTGCAGTAACTTCCAAGGGAACGTCCTCTGCTCCAGGAACAGGAGAAACTGAAACAATATCTGCAGGAGGAATCTCCGTCGCTTGTCTTAAAACAAAGAGTAACAAAGCAAGAATTGCAATCAAGCCTATCACCAAGAAAATATTTTTATTTTTTACCAAAAAGTTTTTCATTAAATCTAATTCTAAACTCTTATTTTAACACCCGAATAAACCCTGGTATTTCGTACCCAGAAGATGCTTCAATCTTACCATCAACAATAGCTTTAGTTCCTATTCTTGTGGAAGTATTTGCATGTGCATATCTAACGCTACTATCCGTTTCTTCAACAATAACACCAATATGACCATCCCCAGTGGGACCACCACTAAACACAAGTATGTCCCCTTCTTGGGGTTGCGCAGAACCATTCGGGTACACTAAAAATCCATCTTGACCTTGATAGGATGTATACCACGTATGTGCATCGCCTGCATGAGGCACATTCACATCCGAACAATGCATTGCTGCAACCACAAAATTGACGCAAGTTATAAACCCGTGATTAGAAATACTAGCATCAAACTGGCTTTTTGCTCTAGAACATGTATTGAAGTAGTCACATTCTGAATAATACTGGTTATAAACAACCTCATCTGCAGAAGTAGAACCGTCGCGTAAGCAGTCCGATAAGCTCTGAGCAGTAGCTGCCAAGGCTTCAGATCCTTCTGCGTTTAAATAAAGCGGCACGGGGCCAACTGTTTCCTCCATGCCCTCCACAGTACCTTCTACAGTCTCAACTGTATTTTTGATTGCACCTGCAAACTCTTTCTTGTAGTACTCATCAACCGCGACCTTATAAGAAACAGTAAAAGTGTCTCCTGGATCTAACCTTCCTATATCCCAAAAGAATGCTTTGGTACATCCCGGAGTTTGTACAACATTTACGTTATCCGGTTCTGGTCCCCCCACAATCTCAATTCCACCCTCTTTGGGACAAGGCCTCATACTCGGACACTCATCTTCCGGGTAACAGGGGTTCAGATAACGTACCATAGGGAGATTGAGTGGTGATTCATAAAAAACTTGAGTATCCCTAAGTTTTATATCTTCTACAATCTTTTCCCTTGCAGACAGTTCTACTGTATAAATAATTTCATCCCCAGCTTCTGGTTCATCTGGTTCTGCCCTCTTTGTTAGCATTAAATACCTACTTTGAACAACACCGGGCTGCCATGCCTTGTACTGATCGTAACTAACTACTGCAGCTATCGTAACTCCCACAACAGTCAACACAAGAATTGCAATAAACGCAACAGATGCAAGCGTCGCAGAAGCCAAAATCCCTCCAAGCCCTGCCCACACACCAGAGAAAAAGCTAGCAAATGCTGCTCCTATCTTTACTACAACAGCTTCTATTATCCCTCTAGCAAAAAGAGTCTTAATTCCCCATAAAGTGCCATAAACAGCCCCTGCACCAAGCAAACCTCCTCCCAAACTCATTAAAAGTACGCCCCAAGGCGGTAGCCCCATCCGCATCCCCAACTTCGCACCTTGCCAAGCACCAAAGCCAAAGCCTCCTATATATAAACCGATAGGACCAGTTATACCTAATTTGGAAGCTATAGTACTAAACAGAGCTGAAAGAGCTTTATGAATACCATACGCAGCACCAGAAAAAACTAAAAACCCAATTCCTGCTGTTATAAGTGAAGCCCAATGCGGTAGCCCTAGAGCTCTTCCGCTCACATAACCAACGCCAGCTCCCACCAAGCCTGCTTGCCAGTGTTTAAGAAAGGCTAGATGAGCTAAAATAGGGTGGGCTGCAACCAATTGGGGCCAAACAATGTTAGAAGTAACCCTGGAAAGAACAACCGCTCCATACTCAATACCAAAACCACCAACAAACCCAAAAGCAGCCCCAATACGCGGGTAACCAAAAGTAGATCCAACAATATATCCCACGCCGCTACCTAAAGTTGGGCCCACTACAGGAATGTGAAAGAGAGAAAAAACTTTGGAAGTTGCAGTTGCCTGACCAGAAGCTGTAACAGAATAGACGGGAAGATGAAATGATTTTAAAAAACCTGCAACCGCACCACTAATACCGGGCTGACCAGCTAACGCCATAAAATGAGAGTGGGTTGCTAAATAACTTAACGCTTTTCCAGCCAAACCAACACCGCCAAATGCCAAAGCGCCATAAGGACTTCCCGTCATCAAGTAACCAGCCAAGCCGTAGCCTAAACCCCCCTTAACACCCGCAACTGCGGCTTGTCCCCAATATTTTCCGTGACGAATAAACCGCAACAAATTTCCAGCAAACCCCCCGCCCGTTTCAATCGCGTACCATTTTCGGACAAGTGCTGCTTGCAGCGTTGGCAAGCCTAACGCTCTTGAAGCTGCAACAGCCAGTGGGCGTGCTAATACCCACACTGCTTTTGCTGCACCCTTAGCTAACCACCAGAAGGCGCTGCTATCATCATCGCTACCGTCTTTCCTTTTACGCCGAAGGTGGGGACTTAAAACTTTCTTGGCACTTTGCAAAAATACTGCGCCTTTTTTTCTATTTGCCGCTCTATCAATAGCATCTGCCCAACTATGTCGCCTTTTCTTCCACCAACCAGCAACAAAAGCAAAAGGTGTAAAATACGTTTTTTCTCTCCGACCTTCAGAATCGTGCTTCCAGGAAAAAAGTGAGTACCGATGCCCATGTTCATCAACAAAGATGGGGATTGTCAAAAGATGGTTTCGTACAGCTTTCCATGCCAAATCCTCCATCTTTTTCCGAATATAATCTGACCTTTTGCTTTTTTCTAACTCTTTTAACCACGCGGGTTTCTCAATCTTTAGCTTCTTATAAAAAAGCCGCTCGAGAGGGGGTGCAACAACGTGGAGAGCTGTTCTGAAAAGCTTCCCCTTCCAAACTCTTGCTAACCAATACTTGGCAGCTTCTGATTCATCAATACCGTAATAAGACAAATCAAATTCTAGTTCTGCTTCTTCTACATCTTTTATCTCTCGAACCAAGTCCCTATGTGCGTGCTTTAGCCGCTCATCAATCTCGTCTTCTGCTGGTACAGGATAGTAAGACTTTTTCTCCCGCCGCAAAGTACCCACCTCCGAAACTTCTAACCGCACCCCAGTCTCTTCTGACTCCTCTAAGGACACTTCGTGAACAGGAGCATCCCTTAAAGCTTCCGCTGCACCATCCTCCATGGTATCAATTAAACTACGCTGAAATTGCAGCTTTTCAGGAGAATGATCTTCGGGAAAAATATCTTCAAAGTCCTCGCGAAGTGCTTTACCAAGAGGTTTGCGAAACTGAGGATCGCTGAAAACCTCAGAAATTTTCTGAGTGGCACGAGCACGCGCAATTTTTAGGCTTTCATCAGATGACTTGCCTTGGGCTGTAGCTGCTAAATACCCAGATACAAATTCTCCAGAAACCCGGTTAGCTAACTTCTTGGCTGCCCTTTTAGATTGACTGCTTAGCCTTTCAGCGCCAAATCCAAACGGCAGAGAAGTTCGCGCAGAAAGGTGGGCAAATATCTGCCTCCTTAACCTTACAGTCAAAACATCCCTAGCTAATTCACGTATGGCTGAGTTTGCTAACTGTTCCCGTACTCCGGGTGAAGGCAACCCAGAAAAAACACCTGCATCCGTGATAACACCAGTACTTTTTAACTGGTCAAAAACTTTTTTCCGACCCTTCTCAAAACGAAAGAGATTATTACCATCATCAGAAACAAAAACTATTGGAGATGCATTACTTGCCATGTGCTAATAGTAGCACAACAAACCCCGCAAACCACAAGATTTCATAGTTTCTAAAGCATTGACTAAAAAATTGCCGTATGATTAAATCAAGGCAGAATGAAACCAAAGCTTCTTCTTATCCTTGGAACAATAATTTTTCTTCCTGTTGCCCTTTTATCTTCCCCTAAAAATACCGAAGCAGCCTATCCATGGGAACCTAGTTATAACATGGGCCAGACGTTTACCCAGGAACTCAATGCGGGGCCAAACCTCGTAAATTGGATGGGACACCTGGTAGTATACGGAATTCAATTCGGAGATACTCTAGTTAACGGCACTTCCCAACAAGCTATGGGAGAAGAATCTACTCAATTCGCAGGATTGTTAGGATACAGCACAGTAGCCGTAGGCGCCACATATAATGCACAAACACCCTTTGCAACAACAACCTACCTCGCGTCTCTAAACCCTGTAAAAACTGCTTTTGCTGCTCCCTCTACGGGAACAGCACATCTCCAATTTATTCTGTCAATTTGGAAGGTTTGTCGCAATATCTCATATTTTCTAATAACTATAGCTCTTGTCATTGTTGGATTCTTAATTATGTTTAGAAGAAGGCTAGATCCAATAACGGAAATTACATTAGTAGCTGCCTTACCAAAAATAATAGTTGCTCTCTTGCTTATTACATTTAGTTTTGCTATTGGGGGATTTATGTTTGACCTAGCAGCCCTCAGCAAGAGAGTAATGGGAAATACTCTGGCCTCTCTCGAGATGTATGAAAACCCAGCTGACGTTAAGTTTCCCCAAGAATTTGCTTTCTATGATATTTTTAACAACTTTGGAATGGGCGCTTTTAAAGATGCTTTCAAAGGTAACCTGGAGGGCAATATAGAAATACCAACGGGAGTTACCCCTATCAGCTTAAACGTGGGTGGTCTCTTTGGTACAATCGTGGGTTTTGCCATCTTTTCAGTAATGATGAAATTGCTGATGTCGTTAATAAAGTACTTCGCACAGTGGTTTTTATTTACTGCGTTTGGTCCTTTTTTCATTGCAATCGGAGCACTACCTAATATGTCCGAAATAATCAGCTGGTGGCTTAAAAAACTCTTTGTATCTGTAATTGTATTTCCCGCTACTTATTTTGTCTTAAATTTAGCCTTTTACATAAAAAAAGTCCTAGCATTAAGTAGTGAAGCTGCACAAACATTACCCTCAGCACCCTTCCTAGGGGTACCTGATCCCAGTACCCCAGAACAAAGTAAATTACTAGGTTCCCTAATCGCTTGGGGGTTAGTTTTAGCATCCGCATCACTACCACAAGCAATTGAGAATGCGCTATCTGGTGACATAGAAGGCCGTACAGATGGGGTAGACTTAAGCAGAGCAGCTCAAAAGATTCCTATTATTGGGGGATTAATGAGTTAGCAAACCCACTTCTCTTTCCTTTAAATTTAAAAACTTTGTTCTTTCCTCTCAAAAAAAGGAGGGTTTACAACCATCTGCCGTGTACGCCAAGAAGCATACGCGGAATTCGTAATTGTAAACCCTCTGGTCCAAAGTGCACTCCTCACCAAACTAGAAACTAGAACGGAGAGAATGTATCGCCACCGTCAGGCACGGGCGTAGAGTTACCACCACCCAAGATCGGAAATTTTATACCTGTACTAAGTGCCCCACATAACAACTGTACCAGTAAGAAAACCCCTAAAAGGAGCAGGACAGTTGTTATAACCCGGGCGCGTTCTGAACGCCTCTTTCCTAAGCCGCGCCTAATGTAGATATTCGCCGCTACTCCTACTGCAACAGCAACAACTATTGCTAGAAGGAGGAACCCTCCAGTCACATTAAAGGTTATAACTCCAGCTATCAGCCCATACACAAGAGGAATGGTAGCTGGCAACTCAATACCGAGGAAGCGCTGATCCGACACGTCAAGGAAATCATGAATTCCCCGAGCTACAGCGTGAACCGGGGAACCCTTCAGCGCTTTTACTGCAGCCTTCAAAGCGGTTTCATTAATCGAACCGCTAATAAACTGCTTCCAGAAAACGTCCTCTGGATCGCCCTGCACAACATCTACAGGAGCGTCCCGATGGCGCTCTGCAAGCTCCTTAGCATACACAGGTTGACCAAGACGGTCAACAAGCGTATCGGCTACTTGATTCTTCAGCCGTACACGATCGTCTTCCGTGCTTAACCAGCCGTGACCTAAACGTTCCTCCAGGTCACTCCAGCGGGTAACCATACCTCGAAGGGCCTCCTCATGAACCATTCCCAGCTCACTCTGATCCGCTGCCTTCCACAGGCGCGCGAACCTTTCTCTTCGGGCGCTGTCATCCGGCATGCCGTTCGGAAGACGGTCCTCTAAGTGGTCCCAGAGCCCGTCATCCCATGCGCTTGCTACATCCTTCCGCATAAGATCGCCATGAACTGCCCTGAAATCAAAATCAGGAGCAGCTTTGAAGCTCTCCGCAGAAGGATCTTGATAGCGCGCAGCAGCAAGAAGCCGCTGCTCAGTCGACGTGTCTGCAATCGTCCGGAGATAATCCATGTACGTCTGCTTTATCTCCCAACAAGCCGCACCGGCGTCCTTATCCTCATCCATCACAGCTTCGAGAATTTGGAAGAAGATATCGTAAAAGAGGTTAAGGCCCGGCTCCCGCTTAATGCCAAGAATCCCCTCTGGAGGTGCCCAAGGCACTGGAACCCATACATCAGCTCCCTGCGTAATCCCATCAAAGAAGCTTTCCCTGTAAGGCTTTATGCCCCCCAAGGGGCAGATAGTAAGCAACGCTACAATATCCTTTACTTTGTAAGGATGCACAAACCCAAGGTCTTTGGGCAAACCATCCAAAAGAATGTCCCGCGTTGCTCTCCCCCAACGAATTGGAGCCTCATTAGAAACCCGCAACGTTGTTCTAGTGCCCCGTAGAGTGCAAAGGTTCATCCAAGCACTCTTAGGAATCCAAACAAAGTCGCGAAGGTTTCCGTCCTCGTCGATAAACAGTTCTTCGGCCGCACTTCCCAGACGCACTAATACTTCCCTAGGAAGTTTGGTTTCAATGAGTCTTATACGTTCATCCTCCGAAAGAGGTCGATGCACAGTCCCATCGTCCGCCTCTTCGTAAATCCAAAGGAAGACGCGAACACCCATCTCTCCTTCGAAAGGACCGTAAGGAATGCGCCTCCAACGCGCAAACGCATTAAGCGCTTGCATAAGAATCGCATCCTTATCAAAACGGTTGTCTTCCAACCGCTCGCGAAAGTTCTCTTCGGGGTCCCCCAAAGGAAACAAGGGCTGCTCTAGAGCCTCCCGGATCTCTCTCAAGTCCTCCCGAGTACTAAACAGCGCCTGCAAAACCTCTGTCGGCGAAGCCTCTGTTTCCAGCTCCAAGAGCTGGCGGAGAACTTCGACTATTCTGTCAGCCATCATCTACCTCCAAAAACTACATTAACCATATACTTAGCTATCCGAGTAAGTGGACAAAACATCGCCACTGACCCAGAAAGAACAATTCCCATGAGAAAAAATCCTACCAGGTTATACAAGACCCCCTTTTCCCTCTGCAACAAGACATACCAAAGTCCTGCTACAGATCCTGCACTCAACACTATAAGCAAAAACGACGCGAACAAAGCCTCGTTTGCTACTGGCGCACCCGAAACTACATAAGCAGCGGCGCTCAGTTCATCATTGAAAATGAGTAACGCCATTAGGAAGACTAAGAACGTAGCCCAGCCTTTCTTTCGAACCGCCCAGTTCCGCACCTTAGCATTTGCAAACCACAACATGATCTTCAAGCTCATACTACTAACCTCCTAATCTCTACTGTTCCTTTATAGCTATTAAAGTACGCTTCCACAAACCCCAACCAAGAAAAAGTGCGTCTTCCTATTAATATAAGGTTACTTCTACACTTCTCCTATTTTTCCAAGTCTTGTTACTACCAGTAAATCAATTTAGATTAACATAATTTTATAGGACTGTCAATATGTGGGTGCTCCTGTTTTTCTAACACGTCTTATCCCTTTTTCCACATCTGTGCGGCTATGCTATACTAAGCTAAGAAAAAACTGCCCGCCTCTTTTTGCTTGCGGGAACAATTTTCACTCAATTAAATCCAAAATGGAAAAGAAAAGTAGTGAACTCAAAAAGCAGCATCCTGTGCCTCAAAACATTATGGAAGTAGAGTTCAAGTTGGTAGGGGACATGACTTTAAGGCAATTTGGCTATGTAGCTGGGGGAGCAGTTCTGGGGTTTATTATTTATTCCCAGCCATTACCTAGCGTCATTCGCTGGCCAATAATACTTTTTATAGCTACTATTGCTTTGGGAATGGCATTTGTTCCCATGGAAGAACGAGGCTTAGACGAGTGGATAAGGAATTACTTTATTGCTAGCTACTCCCCCACTCGCAGAGCTTGGAAGAAAAGCAAATTTTCAAGTAAGTCTCGTGCAAAAGCCAATAAGAAGGAAGAAAAGTCCAAGCCAGAAAAAGAAGAGAAAGAAGAGGTAGAAAAGTTAGGAAAAGAACTTAGAGAAAAGATTCAAGAAGCAAAAGAGGAACAAGGCAAATCCAAGGAAGATCTAGAAAAAAAAGCAGGCGAGATTTCAAAAAATCTAGATCAAATTTTAAAAGCAATGGGAAAAAGAAGTAACGAAAATCTTTCGGAAAAAGAATTGCGCGAGGAAAACATGCTTCTCAAAAAAAGGCTTGCTACCATTGGTGAGGAATATAAACGCTTAAAAGAACTAGAAGGGGCAGAAGAAACACCTGCCAATCTAAAGCAAACTATAAAATATTACAAAGACCAACTAGAAACACTAGAAGAAAAGAACCGAGCTCTGCAAAAAGAGCTAAAAGAAAAAGAGCAAAAAAGAGGAAAGAAAGAACCAAAGGATATTGGAAAAGAAACCAAAGAACTAAAAAAGCATATTCAAAGTTTAGAAGAAAAGAACAAAAATTTAGAAGAAAAACTTGCAGCTCTAAACAAATCAGTTAAAGAATTTGAAGCCAAAGCAACAGAATTACAGAAGGAAAAAGAAACCTACCAGAAAAAGCTTGAGGAAAAAAGCAGCGAGCTACGAGAGTTAGAAGACCAAAGAAACCGGGCAGTAGGAAAAATGATGAAAATGAAAAAACAACTAGAAGGGCAGACAACAGAACCCCAAAAAGAGGAAAAAAAGGTTATTCCCAAAAAGGAAAAAGCAAAAATGTCTTCAAAAAAAGAAAAGGAGAAGAAACTTAAACAGAAAATAAAAGAAGAGCAAGACCTAGCACCAATTATCAACAATGTGCCTAACATTATAAACGGCATAGTTAAAGATAATACAGGCGATCTGGTTGAAGGACAAATGGTAATAATTGAAGACGAAGATGGAGACCCAGTAAGAGCTCTAAAAACAAACAAGCTAGGACAGTTTGCAGTTTCCACACCCTTGCCCAATGGTAAGTACACTGTTAAGGTGAGTAACGGGCATTACCAGCCCACAAAAGTAGTGGTGGGGGGTAGTGTCTTAGATCCTATTGTCTTTAAAGAAAATAAATAAGTTTCAACGCAAAAACTCCAATATGTAGCGCTGAACTCTTACAAACATGACTGAAATAAAAGCATCTACTCAAGAACATTTAGATATAGAAGAGATTACAAACAATCTGGTTGTTCTAAAAAATGGTAACGCTGTCGCAGTACTTCAAACTACTGCTGTTAACTTTGATCTTCTTTCAGAAAGAGAACAAGACTCTATAATTGAAGCCTACGGGGCGCTATTAAATTCTCTATCTTTCCCCCTCCAAATAATAGTACGATCAAAACGCCTAAACATCAACTCTTACATAAACAAACTAAGTAAGCTGCGAAATGGACAAAAAACCCCTGGTTTGAAAGAGCAAATGGACAACTACCTAGCCTTTATAAAAAACTTAACTCAAAAAAATGAGGTGTTAGACAAAAAATGCTACGTAAGTGTTCCGTTCCGAAACATTAAACTTACTGTAGAAACACCTATCCAAAAATTAATTCGCAAACTTCAGGGAAAGCCGGCAGAACCACAAATAGATGTAGACCGGATTATCCAAAAAGCAACACCTAAACTTGAACCGCGCATTGATCAATTAGAAAAGCAGTTTAACCGTATTGGCATAAAAGTACAACGCTTAAATACTGAGCAGCTTACAAAATTATTTTACGAGATGTACAACAGCTAGAAGATGGGTAAACCTAGATATAATTTAGACAAATTTGAACATCTATTAGAAAAAAGAGCTAATGTCAAAGACATTATTGCTCCCGAAACAATCGAGGTTGATTTTAATCATATTCAGATTGGGGACCGCTACTTCCGAACACTGTTTATCTCCGGCTATCCTCGCTTTGTAAGTGCTAACTGGCTTTCCCCAGTTATTAACTTTGATCATTCCCTTAACACTTCTTTTTTCTGTTACCCAGTATCTTCTTCTGGTATTCTGCGGGATCTAAAAAGAAAAATTGCGGAGCTAGAAGCTACTCTTAAAGCAGATGAAGAAAAAGGTCGGGTAGAAGATCCAACTGTGAAAGCTGCACTGGAAGACGCAAAATCTCTCCAGGAAAGCCTTACCAAAGGAATGGAGCGTTTCTTCCGCTTTGCCTTTTACATAACTATTCCAGCAAACTCTTTAAAAGAGTTGGACCGCGTAACAGAAGAGCTAATAAGTACCTTAGGCTCCCTGATGGTTGTGGCAAAGAAGACCAGTCTCCAAATGGAGCAAGGCTTCAAATCAACCATACCCAGCTGTGCTGACCACATTAAGATAACTCGAAACATGGATACCACATCGCTCTCCACTACATTCCCCTTTGTTTCATCCGAGCTTACTGCCAACGAGGGAATTCTCTACGGAGTAAACGAACACAACAAGAGCCTTGTCATATTTGATCGATTCTCACTAGAAAATTACAACAGTGTAGTTTTTGGGAAAGCTGGATCAGGTAAAAGCTTCATGGCTAAGTTAGAAGTTTTGCGCAGCTTAATGTTTGACACTGAAATAATAATTATTGACCCAGAGAAAGAATACCAGAGGCTGTGCGAAGCAGTTGGTGGAGAATTTATTTCTTTCTCAATGGATTCGCCAGCAAAAATAAACCCTTTCAATATTTCTCAACTTGCGGAAGAAGGCGAA
This sequence comes from Patescibacteria group bacterium, assembly GCA_034659915.1. Taxonomy (NCBI): domain Bacteria; species Patescibacteria group bacterium. The sequence goes on along the minus strand of JAYEID010000004.1, from coordinate 19,643 downwards.
AACCAACTTGGTGCCAAAATATTATCACTGCACCGGCTATTTAAAATAATTTTAGGAGATCTAAGCACCAGCGAAGAGGCTATTTTAGACAAAGCCTTAATGCGAACCTACAAATCCAGAGGAATAACACCAGACCCAAAAACACAAACAAAAGAACCTCCATTAATGGAAGATCTATACAAAATCTTGCTAGGAATGGAAGAAAAAGAAGCTCAATCTCTAGCAGAGCGCATGGAAAGATATATAAAAGGCAGCTTGGCTGGGATTTTTGACCGGCGCTCCAATGTAAGCTTAAAAAAGAAACTAACAGTGTTTTCCACCAAGAATCTAGAAGATAAGTTACGCCCCGTAGCCATGTATATCATCCTTGATTTTATCTGGAACAAAGTTAAAGATGATTTAAGAAAGAGGTTGTTGGTGGTTGACGAAGCTTGGTATCTAATGCAACACAAAGACTCTGCCGAATTTCTCTATTCCATAGCCAAGAGAGCGAGAAAATACTACCTTGGCTTAACCACTATTACACAAGATGTAGATGATTTCCTTAATTCCGAATTTGGCAAGGCTATTATCGACAACTCCTCTATCTCAGTCCTTATGAAGCAGCATCCCGCAGCCATTGATCTAGTAGGAGATGTCTTTTACCTCTCTGAAGGAGAAAAAAGAAGGTTACTATCTGCAGGAGTAGGCGAAGGTCTGTTCTTTGCAGGTCCAAACCATGTTGCTATAAATGTTGCAGCTTCTGAAGAAGAACACAAATTAATAACTACTAAACCAGAAGAAATTATGGAAATGAAAGAGGGAAAAGAAGAAAAGGATAGAAACAATCGCGAAGCAAAAGAGGATTCTCACAAATAAATCTTGGAAACGTCTGATCACCCCCATATTCACCTAACTGCACTTACTCCTGTACTCGAACTGGCATAATCACATGCAAATAGTCATCAACATCCTTGGGAAGGATTGCCCCTGGTTTTAAGCTTTCAATCATTTCAAAAATAACTTTGTCAGAGGAAAGTGCAGAAAGACAATCTGTTAAATATTTAGCATTGAACGCTATTTTGGAATCTTCTCCCTCACCCCGAATAGGAACCTCTACTTTATTACTACCAATCTCCTGCGCGTTTGCCGACACCGACAAAACATTGTTCTCAGGTGAAATATCAAGACGCACTACATTCGCCCCACCTTCAGCAAAAAGAGAAGCCAAGCGCACAGCTTTCAAAAACTCGGCTCTATCCAACTCTATATTCACATTGAAGGAGTCAGGAACAACTTCTCGATAATTTGGAAAGTCTCCCTCCAACAAGCGGGAGGAAAACCTTACATCACCGACTTGAAACAGGATCTGATTTTCCTCTGCTACTTGTGCCATCTTCACTGTTTGGTCTTCACCCCCCAAAAGTAGAGAAACCTCCCGAAGTGTTCTAGCAGGGATAATAAAATCCATCTCTGGTAATTCTTTCTCAAAGGTCAGCTTTTTCTCTGCCAAGCGAAAACCATCCACGGCAACCATTACCAACTCCTTCCCACTACTCCGAAACAGAACCCCTGTAAGAACAGGGCGCCCCTCATCCTTTGCTGCTGCAAAAATTACTTCATCAATTCCTTCTGCTATCTCCGAAGCCTTCAACTCAAAACCCTCGTCTGTAAATTCAGGGATGTCTGGAAACTCATCCGCGGAAAGCCCATTAAATCTAGACTCTACTCCTTCTGCTTCCAAAAAAAGATTCTTCTTTTCAGTCTTTAAAGATATTTCGCCCGGAGCCAAGTCAGAAACCAATCTCGAAAAAACTTTGGCAGGAACTGTAATTGCACCCTCCTCTTCTATCTTCGCACCTACCCAAGTGGTTACGCCTGTTTCCAAATCAGTAGCTTGAAGTTTAAGCCGCCCCTCTTCGGTCTCTAGCAAAACATTAGAAAGTACAGGCAAACTTCCAGTTGTTGAAACAACACGAGTTACAATAGATAATCCCTCACTCAAATTTTCTTGCAGACAACTGATTTTCATAGGTATGAAAACAAATTACAAATCACAAACGGTTTGGAACTTGGTGCTTGTATTTTGGTACTTAATTATAAATTAGGTCAATTAGACTAATTTTCTTCTTCGCTTTTCGGGTAAATTACCACTCTCCTATCCCTACCTTCCCCCGTACTCTCTGTCCAAACACCACCCAGTTCACCTACCGCAGTATGCACTATCCGCCGCTCATATGAATTCATTGGCGAAAGTATTACAGGTTCACCTAAAAACCGCACTCTGTTTGCTGCACTCTCTGCTAATTCCCGTAGCTTTTCTTCCCTGCCTTCGCGATAATCTTCAACATCAACCAAAATTTTCTGCCATTCACCCAGAGAGCGATACACAAGCAAAGACAAAACCTTTTGAAAAGCCTCTAAGCTCTGCCCATGATAACCAATCAAAATACCACTATCCTCACCACAACTAATATTAACACGGAAGGAGTCCTCCTCTGCAACCACTTCCACATCATCATAGGAAACCCCTAATCGCTCTAACAATTCATAACTAAATTTTTCAATAATTTGTAAGGCTTCCATAATAAAACTACTCTTTGGAGAGGACCCACCACTGCTGTACCAACGAAAGTAAAACGCTTGCTACCCAATACAGCACTAAACCACTCTGGAGTCTAACACCGATAAATACAGTCATCAAGGGGAATATAAGACCCATTTGCGATTGCATATCTTGCATCATACTTTCCATCCCACCTTCTTCTTTTTTCTTAGCGCCCCCTTCATCAGACTCCTCAGCAGAAAAGCTTTGCCCTCTCTGTAATCGCCTACCAATAAAAAAGAGCCCCGCTTGTGCAAGCCCCGCCAGGATAGGTAATATGTAATAGGGGTCTGGCTGAGTTAAATCCAGATGCAAAAAGTCAACATTAATACTACCGCTGGCAGGGATTTCTAAAAAGTCAAAATAAAGCATGTTGTTTAGAGCAGAAATGCCTTGTTCATCAACTTGCAAAACTTGCCTAAAAACTTGATACAAAGCTATCAACACTATTATTTGGACAATTTGTGGTAAGCAACCTAAAGCTGGATTAACCCCGTGCTCCTGCATTAATTCTAATTGTTTTCGGGCTAATTTATCCTTATCGTCTCCAAAGCGGCTCTTTAGTTTATCAAGCTCCGGCTTTAGATCTTTTTGCTTTTGGGACATTCGTAATGCAGGTAAAGTAAGGGGAAATAGTAACAGTCTAATAAATCCAGTAAGTCCTAAAATAGCCAGGCCCAAATTAGAAAACAACACTTTATAAAAAAGCATTAACAGGTTTAAAATTGGTTCAACAAGAATAGTATTCCACATAAGATTAGGAATCTTTACTCAACTCTACTCCTCCTCTTGATCAGAAGCTTTATCACCTTCCTCAGCAGCCTCCTTAACAGGCTTAGCATCCACCTCTTCGCCCTCTTCTGCAACAACCTCCGCAACTTCCTCCATCTCCTCTTCTTCCTCCTCCAGCTCCTCTTCAAATCCAAAAAGTACTTCTTCCTCGTATTCCTCAACTTCTTCCATCTCCGGCTCTTCAATCTTAACCACAAAATCATCTGGCTCGTGTCCCAAAATTGTAACCTTATCCAAATCTAAGGGTAGATCTTTAATAGTGATAAAGTCACCTACATTCTCCAAATCAGAAATATCAACCTCTATCTCAGAAGGGAGGTGTTTGGGCAGTGCTTCAACTTCTAGCTGGTCTAGAAGAGTCAACAACAAACCATCTCCTCGGTCCACAACTGGCGAGGTACCTTTAAACCTAATTGGAACTGCAGTAGCAATCTTCTCTCCCTCGTGAATCCTACGGAAATTAACATGAACTGGTTTACCGCTTAGAGGGTCTAGCTGAATCTCAGAAACAATAACCTTAACTTGCTCCGAATCAATCTCAAGATCCACCACAGAACTATCCCTAGCTTCTTGATAGGTATTAAGGAACTGATGGTAGTCCAAAACTAGCGGGACGGAAGTTTCTCCTCTTTCAACGAGGACCGCAGGAACGTATCCTCCCCTGCGGAGCTTTTTGACTTTTTTCCCGAGAATTTCTCTCTTTTTTGCTTTAAAAGTTGCCATAGATCTTTCTTTTGAATCAATTCATAAATATCCAATACGTCATCCACCGAAATAGGCTCAGAAGCAAAAAACCTCTTTAACTCTGAGGAAGTAAGATCGGTTTGAATATCAGTAACCTGGTGACCACTAACACTCAAAGTTGCCAATGTCTCTGCACCACAATGTTCACAACGAACATGAATAATACTTGCTACCGAAGCTCTAAACAAAAAGGTAACTTCAGCATCTTCCAACGGAAGGCCACACTGGTAACAATGAGTATTGCTTAAAAACCGGGACAGAATCTTTTGATTCATTCGGTACCAGTATTCTAACAGAACAAAAGCCCAGCGTCAAAGGAAATATCACAAAACCCACCCATAACGGACAAGTTGCTGACGAAGAACAGGGAGAAAATATGAAGAAGGGTCACCCAAAAATTGTTGTATTACTACCAGACGATTTTTAGACTGGTTAATATAAGGCTCCCACGCCGTATCAAAAGGATTGGGCATACTCCTACCAGAAGAGCTGGTTATCTCTGCTTCTATCATGAGGATCATTTGTTTTGCACGCACCAACGCAGCTCGTGCACTATTATAAGCATTGGAAGATGCTGGTACGTGCTGAGACTCAAGTGCACTTTCAAGGGGGGAAAAAGATTCGGCAGAGTAATAAATATACTGAGACAAGTACTTAAGAGTGCGTAAGTACTGATTTCTTGCCCCATACCCACTCTGGTTTCCTACTAAAGTGAAGATCCATGACACCCATCTCAATCCTCTTTGTGAAGCTTCTATACTTTTTTGGGCATTAAAAGATGCTTGCAAAGCATTGTCTAGCTCCACCTTATTGAAATGAGAATTTGCTCGGGCAATTTGGCTTTCCGCTCTCTTTTGGTAAAACATAAATTGGCCTAAGGGAATAGCAAGAACAAGAAATAAGGTAGTAAGTGCCAACAAGAACCCTAGTCCGCGCCTTTTTAACCATTTCCAAACCTGACCCAAAAAAGATCTGCCTTTTTCCTGCAACCCCCGGCTACCCCCAACTTTGAAAGCATCTTTTTTCCCCTCTTTCTCCTCCTTTTTAGCAGAACCTGGGGGCACAGAAGCATCCGCATGTTCACGAACATAATCTATAATATTCTCAATACCCTTTTCCAAATCCCACCTTATTTGCCAAGAAGGCGGTCTGCTGTTTTGCAACTCTGGACCTCTCAAGGATAGCGCATAAGGTTCGGGAGCATTAGTAAAGGTTATTTTTATTCTTAAGGCAGAAGCGTCTCTTATTTTATATGCAAGTTCCAGGGTTGTAATTGGCTCCAAAGGTGCTACTACAAAGCGCCAGTTACCCTGGGGCTGCGAAAACATAGCAGCACAAACACCATTTACAGCATCATCAATATACACATAATACTCTTTCCTTAATCCTTCACCATACACTGTAATTTCCTGCTTTTCCAAAAGTTCCTTTATCATGCGCCCTAAACTACCCGAAGAAGAAAAGTCCATACCAGGACCATAAACTTCTGCCAAACGGACTACGCGAGCATTTAGATTAAATTCGTCTCGGTACTCTTCTACTAAAGCTTCGGCAAATCTTTTCGCTTCCAATAGTGGGTTAGAGCTACTATTCTCTGGGAAATTTCGCCCTACTCCAATAGAACTACCTAGGAGAAAGCGTGCGCTTTTTCTCTTCGCAAGATCTAATAAATTCTTAGTTCCAGTCGCATTGGTAATTAAAGTAGAAAGAGGCTGGGAAGAGCGTTTATCACGAAGTTCTAACCGCGCAAAATGAAAAATAAAATCAATTGAACTCTCTTCTACCTCCTCAGGAAAGTTTTTATTTATATCCGCAGTCCAGAAGTGAAAATTTTCGTTCGAGCAAAGAGCACTAAATGCCTCACTTTTCCCAGAAGAAAAATCATCCAAAACCCAAACTTCGAACCCAGAATTCAACAATACTTTGGAGAGGTGAGTACCTAAATAGCCAGCACCACCAGCAATCAATGCGCGAGGGTGGAGTTTGCCAATTTTTTGAAGCTTTTTTCTGTCCATAGGGCAGTGTTTTTAGTATACGCTAGCTACAAAGTAGGAGCAAGAAGGGAATATTATTCCAACCCGAAGCTTGTGCTACTATCTAGACATGCTACAAGCAAAAAAAAAGGTTTGGGTCAACACTTCCTAAAAGACAAACAAATAATAAGGACTCTTGTTAGCGCTGCCAATATATCAAGTAAAGACACTATTATTGAAATCGGTGCTGGTACAGGAAGTGTAACTAAAGAAATAGCAAAAAAGGCTGGAAGAGTTTTTGCTATTGAATTCGACCGGGACCTTATCCCCATTCTTGAAAATAATCTCCAATCCTTCAACAACGTTACGATTATTAACAAAGACATCCTTAAAATAGATTTTTCCGCTTTGGGATTTGGTCCACCAGCTGGCGGATTGGATTTGAAAATTCCCACCATAGTGGGCTCCATTCCCTTCCAAATTACATCACCACTTCTCCACAAACTAATTTTCGAAAACAACTGGGCGCTTGCTGTGCTTCTGGTTCAAAAAGAAGTTGCCAAAAAAATAACAGCTAAACCACCCCAAGCAAGTTACTTGTCTAACTTTGTTCAAGGGTTTACCAGCGTTCAATACCTTACAACAGTTTCAAAAACAGCCTTCCATCCTGCACCAAAAGTAGACGGTGCCCTTATCAAACTAGATTGGAACCCCCATATAGCCAATATTGAATCAAAAAAGTGGAGCTCCTTTCTACACCAAGGTTTTAAACACCCTCGAAAAATGATTCGGAGTGCATTTCCAGAAAAACAGCTGCAAAAAGCCGGGATTGACCCTCGCAGCCGCCCGCAGGAATTAGAAATTAACCAATGGGCAAAGCTTTACAAAGAACAGTCGTGCTAACCTACCAAAACTCTGATGCCAGAATCCCGACAATCCGAGACACGGTACAGAGTTAATTCAGCTACCGAAAAACTTAGAAGTTTTTCAAGCTTTTACCTATTTCCCGCACTTTTCCAGATTTATTCCAGAATTACCTTCCTTATAGGAATTAGCAAAATTCAAAAAAGGTTAAATTAATCTTTGACTCCTAAAATTTATCGTCGTTCTCTGTTAAACTGTATCCATGAGCAAAAATACCTACAAGTTTCAACCACCCACCCATCCTCCACAACATATTGTTCAATCCACAGCGTGGGGGAAGTTCAAAACCGAAATGGGAACCGCCGCAGTAAAAGTAGGCAATGTACAAATTACCCTTCACAAAATTCCTGCCCTACCCTTTAACATTGGGTATTGTCCAAAAGTCAATCCTACTCAGATTGATTGGAAATCTCTCAGAAAAGCAGGGAGGGAGCATAACTGCGCAGTAATACGCTTCGACTGCCCCAATGTAATAAAAAAGTATCGCCGCTACAAAGAAGATTGGAACCCTAATCCCCGCGCAATAAAATCCGAGAACATCCTCAAAAATAAATGCACTAAGGCTCCTCGAAACACCTTTGCTCAGCAGTCTGTTCTTCTTAACTTAACCCACAACAGAAAAACCCTCCTAATGAACATGAAATCTAAAACTCGCTATAATGTTCGTTATGCCAAACGCAAGGGAATTTATACAAAGGAAGAATCAAATTCTCAAGGATTAGAAAAGTTTCTTAAACTTCAAAAAGATACAGCAAAAAGACAAGACTTTCTTATCCACAACGACAAGTACTACAAAACTTTGTGGAACTATCTAGCACCGAAAAATAAAGCTCACATTCTTATTGCATATTACAAAGACGACCCCACACCACTTACCGCCTTAATGTTTTTTAATCATAAAAAAGTCCTTTATTACCCCTACGGAGGCTCCAGTAACAAACATCGCAACCGCCAGCATTCGTCCCGCGCAATGTGGGCAGGAATTAAGCTAGGACAAAGCCTTGGCTGTAAGCTATTTGACATGTGGGGTGCTACAGATAACAAGAAGGACGAGTGGTGGGGATTTACCCGTTTTAAGTTGGGCTTTGGAGGAACCCTCGTTGGGTTTATTGATTCCTACGACTTAGTTCTCAACCCTGTTATTTACCACTCTTTCAATCTCGCTTACCATTCTTTTTGGAAGGCAATTGATTTAAAAAAATGGCTAACTTCTTAAGACAATCAGAAGAATACGCATGTTATATGCGGAAAAAGGGCTGGAAAGTTATCAGCGTCCCGCTTTCCACCCGTAGCTGCCAGCCCAGCGAGAAGCCCACTGCAGGAGAAGCCCCAGGGGCTTCTGCTAATTTAGCCCCTGGGGCTAGGGAACGCAGTGGGCTTAACCATCAAATCAACACCCTCATAAAAAAAATCCCCCTTCTTGGTTCAGTAATCAAAATTCAACGCACCACTATTCCCCCCTCAAAAAAAGCTCTTGATAACTTAGCAAACAAACAGGGAGCCCTCTTTGTCAAACTAGAACCTGCAGTTGACGCTTGTAATCAAGAGTTCGTAGACTCCCACTGGGAACGGGACAGTTGGCCTTTACTGGCAACTAAAACATTACGGCTAAACCTGACCCAAAGCAAAAAAGAACTTTGGAACAATTTAGATTCTGATGCAAAGTATTCTATTAGAAAAGCGAAAAGGAAGTTAAAAGTTAAAAGTAAAAAGTTAAAAAATACAAAAGAATTAAAGAACTTTCACAAGATTTTAAAAAAAGTAGGAAAGAAGCAAAAGTTCCCAACCCCCAGCTGGAGAAATTTAAAAATGCTAGTAGAATGTTTTGGAAAAAACGCATGGTTAATTACAGCTTCAAAAGCCACCCACACATACCGTTCCAACAATTTAAAAAACCTTGTTGCTGGCTGCCTTATTCTTACGCATAACCAAACTAGCTATTACTATCATGCTGCAACAACCAAAGAGGGGCGGGATCTACTAGCTGGATATTCAGTTCTTTGGCACGCCATCTTGCTAGCAAAAGAAAAGCATTGTACCACTTTTGATCTTGAAGGTATCTATGATAGCCGCTACCACCAACAGACAAAAGAGTGGAAGGGGTTTACTCACTTCAAAAAGAAGTTTGGCGGAAAAATAGTAGCATACCCCGAACCATTAATTAAATACTACTCACTACCCATAAAATTACTATCAAAAATATTCCGCTCTTGAGTATTCTCAAGAATTATCCCTCAAGCATCTCTCCCCACTTTGTCATTTTTGAAATTCAATCCCGACAGGTCGGGATTGAATTTAATTAAGAGGACAAAACTCTGTGCATATATCCCAAAATCCCGAACCGCGCGGCTTCCAGGGCAGGTGCTAACACTTCTGAAAGAACCTTTCCTCAACCTTTCCTATGTTTAACTCCCAACCTTATACTCTGGGCAAAGTTCCTTATACTCACACCACTGACAAAGAAACTCTTTCTTGGGCTCAAATTCACTAGCTTTTATCTTCTCAATAGTATCCCTAAGCTCCACGCGCTTTTCTTCTAACTCTTCGGAAGTCCTAGTAGTTTCCACCTTTTTATTTTCAGTAAGAAAATACAAAGCAAGTCTGGAAGAACTCAAGTTCAAAGCATCACGGGCTGCAAGAGCATAAATAGTTAGCTGATCATCCTTATCAACATCATCTTGCTCCTTAACCTTTCCTGTTTTGTAATCAATAATTTCAACTCCATTCTCTACCTCATCTATCCTATCAATAGAACCAACAAGAGGTACACCTGCTACCTTTAACGTAAACTTCTTTTCCAAATGTAAGGGTTTAGCAAGATACTTTTCGTGCTCATTATAATACCTTTCTAAAAGAACCTTCCCTTCCTCAAACCGCTTCTCCCTGTGTTCCTGCGACTCGTATCCTTCCTCAATCCAATGATTCTCATACAATTTATATAAGTAATTCAAATCCTTTTTCGAAAATAAGTCAGCCCGATGAAAGTCGCGCAAAGTCCTGTGAATAGTTTGCCCAAAACTAAGAACATGATTAGAAGGTGCGGGAATACCCAAAACATATTTGTACTTATATTTCAAAGGGCACTGATTAAAAGTTTGAACCTGAGAATGGCTAATATACCTGGGCTCAAATCCTGTAATGTCTATGCTATGGTCAAACAATTTAGAATCCACAGAAGGAATAAAAGTAAAGCGCAGTTGGTCTTTACTCTCTACAGAAGAAGACTTAGGTGCAGGATCAAGCCCTAACTCTTCGATAAAGGCTGATGGTTTTCTTTCGCGTTTACCGCCGTAATCTTTACCCCAAGTCAAAAAAAGGCGCTGGGATGCTCGAGTACAACCAACATAGAAAAGCCTCCGTTCCTCCTGAATATGCGAAAACTCCTCCGGCAAAATATCCTTAACCAATGCATCAGGTAACTCCAGAACCCTACCTCTACGCCGAGTAGGAAAGCGCCCTGCTACTAGATTAACCATAAATACTACGGGGAATTCCAGACCCTTAGCACTATGTACAGTAAGTAAATTTACAGTATCAACATCTTCAATTTCTGCTTGAGCAGGGTTTTCACCAGCTTCCATCAGCAAATCTAAATACGAAACAAAATCGGGAACAGTAGGATTTTCTGCCTTTGCCTCATATTCCTTAATCTTGTCAAAGAACAAGTTTAGGTTTTTCACACACAACTGATTACCTATAGAATCTTCTTCCAAGAAAGGCTGCACAAAATTAGTTTCCATTACAAAATCATAGAGAATTTTAGTTGGCGGCTGAGAAGTTACATTTTCTCGAGCATCATCTATTAAGTGAATAGGTCTTTGCCAGTAATCCTTGTTATCTGCAAAACTTTTTGCAATTTCCCATAAAGGCTTTCTCTTCTTCCTTGCTAAAGAAAGCGCATCTGCAATCTCCTCCGCAGAAATATCAAATACATGCGCTCCTAACCATTCAAACAAAGCAGAGCTATCACTCGGATCAGCTACCACCCGCAAAAAAGCTATCAAGTTACGAATTTCTGGTTGATCCAAAAGACCCCTATTGCCAATAAGCTGATAAGGGATGCCACTTCGCTTAAGAGCAGCAACAAAAGGATCAAGATGAGAATTTGCTCTAGCTAATATTGCAAAGTCTCGAAACCGATAACCACCTTCCTTAGTTAACTCAATAATCCTTTCTGTAACCCCTTCCGCCTCCCCTTCTAGGGTATCAAAACAAAGAACTTCTACTGCAGACTGGTCACCATCACTATCTCCCACTGCTTCTAACTGTTTATCAATGCCAAGTTTTGCCTCTAAAGTATACGGATCGTTATTACGTGCTACCTTTGAAGAACACTCAATCAACGGTTGGGGATTGCGATAATCTTTATTTAAAATGACAGTTTCTGCATGGGGGTAATCTTCTTTAAAAGCCAATATATTAGAAAGCGATGCTCCGCGAAACTTGTAAATAGCCTGAGCATCATCCCCCACAACCAACAAATTTGGACTAGCCTCCGGCGGCGCCAAAAGCTTAATCAACTGATACTGGGCATAATTAGTATCTTGAAATTCATCAACCAAAATATGCTTAAATTGGTTCTGGTACCGCGCCAATACTGAGGGACGCTCCCGAAACAATTTTAGTGTCCAATAAACTAAATCGCCAAAATCCATAACGGAAGCAGCTAGCTTCAATTCTCGATATTTCGCATAAGCCTCTGCAAGTTCTTGTAATTTCTCAACTTGCTCTCTCTCCGCTGTTTCCAAAAGTTTGTTATTTGTAATTTTGTCGCCTCTTCGGCGACCTGCCGGAGAGGTAGGAATTTGATCTTCGACAAATTTTTTGAATTCTTTCGGATCTACATCTTCATCTCGCGCCCGCGAGAAAAATTCCAAAAGAGCGGATATAAACTTAGAAGGATTACCAAGAGGCATATAATAATCTAGATCAAATTGGAACAAGTTATTCCTTACAAAAAGCCACTGATCTGTTGCAGTTAAAATTTCATAATCAGGATCCAAACCTATCTCTAGACCACTTTCCCTCAAAATTCGGTCGCAGAAGGAGTGAAAAGTAGAAAGCCAAGGTTCCTCGTAACCTAAAGGCATTACTTGATCCACCCGCATAAGCATTTCTTCTGCTGCTTTATCTGTAAAAGTAACTGCCAATATACTTTGAGGATCCACATTCCGCTCCGAAATAAGATACCTAATTTTTTCCGTAATTACTCTGGTCTTCCCAGTACCAGGACCAGCCACAATAAGAAGAGGGGCCCCCTCATAAGTTACAGCTTTTTTTTGCTTCTGGTTTAATACAATTTTGTCGGAAGGCATAGACCTACTAAGTATAACATCAGCTAACAAAATGGTAATTACCGCATATTTCCTGATCTATTGTTGCTCAGCTTTACAAAACTTTTTTTTTGCCCCCGTATATTTGTGTATCAATCAGTTAAATTTAAACGAAAATCTAAAGTGGGGTAAAGGTAGTCGGAATCAATTTTTAAAATGTCTTGAACTTGCCTTTCCAATTCTTCCAAAGTTGCCTCCAAAGCAGGTTCGTGTATCTCAACCGCAGTTGGGGACTCGGCCTGTTGTGAACTTTCCTCCCCGTCTTGCTTTAGTAAATATCTAGAACCTACTCTAATACTTAAGAGAAAGGCGCCCAAAACAATCAAAACTATCGCAGTCTTTTTTATCCTTTCCAGAGTTACTACAGAAGAAACCTTTCTCCAATACAAAAATAATCTCTCCAACACCCGGGATCTGAAACTGCGCCATTCTTCCGGAGTAAACCCTGCTAAACTTAAAAGGTACTCATTCATATTCTAATATTTTTGTGCACGAACAATTTCCAATAAGTGGTGAATAACTTCCAAAACTAGTTGGCGAGGCTGCGCAGCTTTTTCCCCCACATCTTCTAGCAGCCTGGCTCTGTCATTCTGCTCCTCTATAGTACTGAAAGTTGCCACGCTCTCCCACAAAGAAACCTGACTTTCCTCTGCATCTTCCAGCTTTGCAGTTATCTTCTGATACCATTCGCCCAAAATTGTATCTCGCCCTGGGTAAGTGGAATTTTCCTCAACTGTTGTTCTCACTTTGGTAGCAACCTCGGATACATCTTTACGCAACTTTCCCAATCGGCCCAAAATTATTACAATCTGTAGGTATGAAGCATGGATTTCGCTTTCAGTGTAAACAGCATTTAGTTCATTAGCTAATTTATCCAACTCTATCAAACTTTCAGTAGTATCTATTTCTTGCTCTAATTCACTTAAAACCTTTAACCTTTGTTCTACCAACTTTTCCGAATCTTCTTGAAAAGAACCTGGCACACCTTCCTGTTCCTCTACTTCCCGCAAAAGATACGAAAAATAAGACCGCAGAGTTGCGTTGCCTTGGAGTAACAACTGGTGAGAAGCCTCAGTTAACGCATCCCTTGAAGACAATGTCCCCAACTTCTGATACCGTTCCCGGGCTAACTCATAAGTAGCACGAGCTTCACGGTACGCACGAATGTTATTGCGGTAAGAAGTTAAGCCACCAGAAGAGCCCCAGACACCTGAACAGGACCCCAACACAAAAATTGTAATAAAAATACCTGACAAAAGTCTCTTTAAAATCTGCATAAGTCTAATCCTCCAAAAGGTCTTCTTTATCTCGAGCTGGTTCCAAATGTTGAACTCGATCAATTTTCCCCTGTAACCGATCAAAGCCAAGCTGCACATCCGCCGCCTTGTTTTGTGCATCCCGAACATGTTTTAACAGCACACGCAAGTCATCTCCAAACCTACTAGTAGAATCTTGAATCGCCCGCAGTGATACCAGAATTTCTTTTGCTTTTTCCTGAACATTTTGACGCTCAAACCCAATTAAAATCATTCTTAAGAAGTGGTTAAATTGATTAGGCGAGACAATTGCCACTCGATGGTCTCGTGCATAATCCAAAATCTTGTCTCCATGGTGTACCAGTATTTCGTAAGCTACAGATTCAGAGGGGATATACATAAGAGCAAACTCAGTGGTTCCCTCTTGTGGACGAATATATTTTTGAGAAATATCGCGAATATGTTTACGAACGTCACGCACAAATTGTTTCTTTGCTTTCTTCTTTTCTTTATCACTTTCTGCTTCCATAAAAGCACGATAATTCTCTAAGGGAAACTTGGAATCAATTGGAATTATACCTCCCGCAGTCATAATAACTGCGTCCACCATTTGACCATCGTGAAAAGAGTACTGAAACGAATATTTCTCTTGGGGAATAGCCTGACAAATAAGATCTTCCAAAACTTGTTCTCCTAAATTTCCACGAAGTTTGGGGTTTCTCAAAAAATCCTGAAGCTCTTCCATTCTCCGCCCAATTTCACTCATCTGACCCAACTCCTTCTGGAGCTTACCAATAACCTCAGCAGCCTTATCTAATCTTTTACCTATAGATTCGTTACTTTCTGATAAACGTTTTCCGACCACTTCTGTGTTTTTATCTAAACTTCCGCGCATATCCTTAAGCCACTCTAGCAAAACCTCGCGCCCTTCATCCTGTTTTATACTTTCCAACTTTCGATTTAAGAAAAACAATATAGCAGCAAAACCCAAGACTATTAACATTGCTATAAGCACAAAACCACTAGACATGTTAAGATTATTTTAACACGTAAGAAACTAAGAGTCAGGTTGCGAAAAAATGGAACAATTTCTAATAACCATAATTATCCCTACCTTAACAGCTTGGGGAATTTGTACATATTTAGTGTTTTTCACTTACCCCTTTAGTACTCGTTGGGTTTTGATTTTCCTAATTGCATTATTTTTGTCACTAGAATTAAGTATTGGGCTAGGACTTTATTTTATTAACTCCCGCAGAGACGCCTCCTTCTTAGACAAGCGAAAAGTATTGCAAAAAAACTTAGTACGTGCGTTTCCTGTTGCACTTCCACTACCCCTGTACCTCCTGTGTCGCTATTACAATTTTGAGAGCTTCCTAATATTTTTGGCGTTTTTAATCCTTGCCAGTATTAGCGAATACAAGATCCACAAAAATCTATAATTCCCGCACATTTCCGGATTTATTCTTGCACAGGGTAACTAGCACTGCGCAGCTTCCTTTAAAAACTCGAAAAAAGCAAGTTAGAAGTTAACTACATGCTTACCAATAATTTCCGCATGTTAACTGTTTTATTACTGCAAAAATTTTACAGACCCAAGTGCAGCTTTCAATCAATTTAATCTGTAATTTTTCTACCCAAGTTTAAAATGCAGCAGAGAGGTCTAAAACAAAAGGCCTAAAGTAAGCAAGATAAACCCAAGGCCAACTAGCATATATGTAGGAATACTATAACCAGTAGGCATATCTGCAGAAGGAGATGCTTCATCCTTCTCTGGGCGTAGCGCAGAAATAGTAGCTTCACAATCAGCAACCTGGGGTGTAAGGTTTCCCAAAGTATCCTCAATACGAACAGAAGCAGTATAAGTACCAGCTTGAGAATAGGTATGTGTTACTTGCGAAGATGTAGTTTCATCCACATTACCGTCACCATAAGCAAATCGATAAGTGTTAACCAGAGCTTCATGTGAAGGGCGAGCAGAAAAAGTAACATCCAGAGGAATTTCACCCGAAAGAGGGCTTGCAGTCAAACCTTCGCAGGTAAGAGCTACTTCCTGTTCTTCTTCTGATACATCTTCTTCAACGATCTCTTCCTCTTCTTCTAATTCTGCTGAAGGAGTAGCTTCCTCTTGCTCTTCTTCCACTGGTTCTTCCACTTCCTCCTTCTCAATAGAGGGGATTTCCAAACCAAAAGAAGCTAAAGAACATAATATTGGTTCTGACTGTAATCCCAAACTTGAACTTTCATCCAGAGCACCAAGCGTACCCGTCAATTCTTCAAGACAGCTTGCAACACTAGCACCACCCAAAATATCGGTTATGCTTTCATTTACCGCACTTACATAATCTGTATTACCAGAACAGGAACTCATAATACCTGTACGGGAATTTTGCGCCCAGCGAAGGACAGCACTTAAATATTCACCATCCGCTGTGGTACGCATATCTTGGCGAGGTGAAGCAAAAGAAAATCCTTTCACACTACGTGCACGAGTCATCAACTGCTCTTGCGAGCTTTTCTCCGAAAGAAACTTTAAAAATTTCCAAGCCTCTTCAGCATGCTCTGTATTAGCCGATACACCTTCCACCCAAAAGTTAGCCCAGCCTATCTCTGTAAGTCCACCTTCCAACTTTGGAACTTGTGGTACAGGTGTCACACCTATTTCAAACCCGGGAGACATCTTTTCTAGCCGCGCAAGTTGCCAAGAAGGTGCAATAAGCATCCCCACTTTACCCTCAGCAAAAGCCGATATATCAGTTGGCCAGGTTTCATCCCAAATATGGTCTGTAGCTACAAAATTGGTATAAAAGGTGAAAACATCCTGCGAAGCACGAGAAGATAACTGGGAAGGTATTTGAACATCTGATTGGGCAAGCATCAATCCCACAATGTCAGAAGCGTGTGAAACATTTACAGAACTACCAATAGCAGCTCCCGCTTGCAACAACCTATTCCGAGGATCATTTCCTTGCCAATTAGTTAGCTTAGTAGCAACATCCCGAAATTCTTTCCAAGTTTCGGGGGGTGCGGAAATAGCAGCATCCCGGAACAGATCTTTGTTGTAAATAATAACCAAGCCATCGTACATTAATGGCGCTGCTAAAACTTTTCCTTGAATTGTACAAGAATCTACAACTACTGGATAAAAGTCTTGGGAAAACGACTCAAAAATACTAGGAGGAGAAGTTGCTAAGTACCTATTAAATTGAGGAACCCAAGTTGCATGCATCCGGGCAATATCTGGTCCCGCACCTTGTTGCAGCCTAGTATAAAGTGTCTCTTTATACCGCGCAAACGTAGTATAAGACTGCAAAGTATAATCAATAGTTACGTGTGGGTTTTCCTCTTGGTATTCTTTGATTAAGGGCTCAAGAACTTCACGAGGTTCAAAAAGGCCCCAATAAGTTAGTGTAACCTCTTCGGGTTTAGGTGCCAAAAATGGAATTTTGTCTCGGAAAAGGAACGCTCCTGCTGCTAGCAAAGAAAACACTGCAAGAACGGGGAGTACATAAACTAGAAATTTAGGCAGGCTTTTCATTGAATAGTTACCTCAATTTATATAATACACCAAAGACAGTACCCGTCAAACTAGATTTCAGTAGTTAGCAATGAAATAAATAATAAAAAAAAACAATTACTAATTTTAAATTTTAAGTTTTAAATTTTTAATAGCAAATAGGAGTTGTTCTGGAGCATAGCGATAGAATCCTCAATAAGACCTGACAAACTATTGCAAGCTGATAGTCAATTTAGCCCTAAATACGATCGGAGAACCTCCTCCCAAAGGAACAAACAGGAACGAGCTAGGAAAGCACTTTAATCAGTCTTGGCTGTTTCAATACTACGCTACCTATACAACAACACTTATACAACACTTAAAAAATAATCCATAAAAAGCTTTTTTTATCTTTTTTTAGTTTTTCCCTATTATAAGAGGCAAAAAGAGAAACACCTTGACACTTATCCACAAAAGCCATAAAGTAAAAAGTGAACTCCCTGCCCCTCTTATCTACCATGGAAAAAGATAGCCTTTGGAAAACAACTTTAGAACAACTACAAGTAGAGATAACTCCAGCTGCATATCAAACATGGTTTGCAAAAACTTGCTTAGAAACCGTAAATGGCAATAACTTTATAATAGGGTGCCCTTCCACTTACATAAAAAAGAGATTAGAAAAAAAATATAAACCGCAAATTGAACAAGCATTAAAATCTCTAACTAACAAAAACCCAAAAGTAGGTTTTATTATTAAAAAACAACAAGAAAAGGGCAAGGATTCCAGTTCTGACAACTTAGGACCCTTATTTCAAGAACAAAAAAAGAAAGAAAAGCAAAGAAAAGAAAAAATAAAAGAATCAGGACTCTCCCCCCAATATACATTTAGTAACTTTGTTGTGGGAAATAACAACAATCTAGCATATGCAGTAGCCCAAAGCATTGTACAAAACCCGGGCACCCGCTACAATCCTTTTTTCCTTTATTCTGATGTAGGTCTGGGAAAAACTCATCTTATTCAAGCTATTGGTAATGAGATACTTAAAACACAACGAGGTAAGAAGGT
Source organism: Patescibacteria group bacterium (assembly GCA_034659915.1). NCBI lineage: Bacteria > Patescibacteria group bacterium. Next base: position 1,475 of record JAYEID010000004.1, on the reverse strand, counting down.
GATTTATTGTACTAGTGAAGAATTTGCCAACCAACTTATTCAAGCAATCCAAAATCGTACTACTGCAACATTCAAAACAAAATTTCGAAGTGCAGATGTGCTTCTAATTGACGATATTCAATTTATTGCTGGACGAGAAACTACCCAAGAAGAATTTTTCCATACATTCAATGCACTCTATATGGAACAAAAGCAAATTGTCCTAACATCAGATAAGGCTCCAAAAGATATACCGGAGTTAGAAGATCGTTTATCTTCACGATTTGGCAGCGGTATGTTAGCAGATATGCAATTTCCCGATTTCGATATTCGTCTAGCCATTCTCCAAAAGAAATGCGAAGATCTAAAACTAAAAGTAAATACTGATGTACTAGAATATATTGCAGAAGCAACTCCATCTAATATTAGGGAACTAGAAGGCGCCTTAAATAGAGTAGTTACTCTAGCAGAAACGCAAGGAGTAAAACCAACGCGAGCCTTAGCTCAAAAAATACTAGGAGAACCACCACAAAGTAAACCCCCAACAGCAGATAAGATAATTAAAACTGTATGCAATTACTATACACTAAAACCAAAGGATCTTAAGGGAAAACGGCGCCCAATTAGAATAGCACGCCCTCGGCAAATTGCCATGTACGTAATGCGGAAAGAAACAGAATTACCGTTTGAAGAAATAGGTAACCAGCTGGGGGGAAGGGATCATACTACAGTAATGCACGGAGTAACAAAGATAGAAGAACTTATCCACAATGATCCGGGGATAAAATCCCAGATCATGGAGATAACTAACCAATTGAGTGGATAAAAACAGTCAAACTACAAGGTATGTGTATAAAATAAATTATTTCCACAAAATATCCACAAAGGACTAACAATATTTCAACATCCTAATAAATCTGTTTAAAATAGACCACACAACCATAAACAAAATTACTAACATACCCACACACTCTACTACTACAGCTACATATTATTCTTTTTTTAAATTATTCAGATTTAGAATTAGTAGAGAAGTACACTTTGTTTTGTAGAAATTTCTCAATCTTGCATTAAATACCAATTGAAGCTAGGATTAACATAGATTTTTAATGCTTCCCAAACCAAACCGGCTACAAACTAATTACGAATTTAGTAAAGTACAGCGTTACGGACAATCTTATCAGACTCCCTACTTTATTCTTATTTGTTACCAAAATCCTAAGCGGAAAAACCAACCAACTCGTTTTGGTTTTATTGCGTCAAAAAAATTTGACAAACGTGCTGTAAAAAGAAATCGTGCTCGAAGACTAATGCGTGAAGCAGTTTTAAAAAATATATCTAAGATTAAAAATGGTTATGATGTAGTATTAGTTGCTAAGCATAATATAAAAAATGCCTCTTTCAAAGAAGTTTTTGTTGAATTTAATAAAATTTTATCAAAAGTATCTCTCGCTTGACCACGGTTGGGCAAAAAAATTGTGGCTAACTGATCGAGT
>JAYEID010000003.1 GCA_034659915.1 Patescibacteria group bacterium | reverse complement strand
TCTTATCTTCTTTCTGCAATCTACCAAGACCTCCGGGGATTCGATTCCGAAACCTACAGGGTGTACCCAATGTGGTGCCGCCCCTAAAGGACTTTTAGGTTCTAGTTTCCTCTTTTCCCATTCGCATTAATTCGCTACTGTTAAATTCGCATAAATTGGCTATACCAATTCGCGTTCATTAGCTATCCCAATTTGTAGTATTCGTAGCCAATTCGTAGCATAAATAGAATTCATACCTTAACTATTCGTAACAGATTCGCTATCCCAATTTCGTACTTACTATTTACTCCTTGCTTACCTATAAACAACAACAGTCCAGGTAAAAAGGTAGAAGATATAGAAGGTAGAAACCATAACACTACTTACAGACAGAGACAAAAATACATTAAGAAAACTGAGAAACAGCCCGAGTAAAAGTAGGAAATCGGAGAATTGCAAAGCAAAACCTTCAAGAAACCGCTCCCAAAAGGAGGGCAAAATCTTCTTTCTTTGCAAAAAGACTCTTACCTCTCTACCTACTTCCCAAGTAAAAAGAAATCTATTATCAGCCAACATTATACCCTTTCCTTCTAAAGAACCTACAGCATACCCAGGCCTTGTAACCTCCAGCAAATAACGACCTTCAGGCAAAGAAAATCCAAAAGCTCCAGTGCGGTCGGTAAGCGTCTCTTCTAGTAAATCTCCCGAAAAGTTGTAAGCCGAAACCTTAACTAAGAATAAAGGTTCTTTTGTTTCAGTATGAAAAACACGCCCCCATACCCGCCCTCTTTCCCGCCAGCCAAAGAAAATCAGAAAGTGGTGGTATATAAATTGCAATAATAAAGGCAAGAATGCTAGTGAGAGGTCAAAATAAAGAAAAAGAATGACTGGCGTAAAAAGCAGGGTAAAAACAAGTAAGACTAACAAAAATCTAAAGAAGACAACCCTAAAAGCAGGGTGAGCAAAGAATTCCTGGGAATATCGCCAAACAGTTGCGGGAATCTCCGGTATTGCTTCCTCTATTCGCTTTTCTGGGAAGTTAACTGTAACTCGGTGAGAGTCTTCTACCACAAACCCCGGGAGCACTAGCCGAGCACGTACCTCAATGGGAAAGGTCCCTGTTTTTTCAAACTCATCTTTTGCTTTTAACTTAAAACTAACCTTACGCGATGTCGTGCCCGGAGGAAAGTCATTAATTTCCCAAACTATACTACCAGTCTCTAAATTTATCTGAGGGGGAGCACCACCATATGCATCAGAAGCACTCTCAGAAACAAACTCCGCAACTTCGCCTTCGGGCAACAACCATTCTACTGAAATTGTCATTTCCTCTGTAGCTGCACCCCCTGAACACCCATAAAAAATTGTGTATTCTATTTCTTGCCCTGGAAGAACTTCTCGCCTTGGCGTAGAAGAAATAGAAATTTCATAATCATCCTTTGAATTAGGCACCGAAGCCCTCAAATTGACAGTAGCCTTCACTTCCCCCTCCTCTTTAGCCGAGGGAGAAGACTGGGGAGTTGAGTTAGGCACAACGCTTTCACCCAACACGCGCTTAGTAGCGAGCATGTTAAAACTAAAAAAGATAATTATAAAAAGTATAATCTTACACTTCATTCTTCTAAATATATGTTATATGTTACTCAGGTCCGTATTCTGTATTCCACACTCCGCTTACCGCTGTCAGCAACTACTAGCTACAATTCTCCCGTCTCCTCATTCTCCACCCTCCCCACTATTTGATAGATCGGTCCCACACTTTGAATTATAAACCGATCTCCCCACACACTTCTTGACACCCGCCGGTCATCCAATGGCTTCTCCCCCACCGCTAAATATATTGGGCGATCATTCATATTCATATCAACAAAATCTAACAAAGCTTGCTCCGCCTCTTCTTGATCTATGGTACTTTCCACAAGAGGGTATTGTAAGTGCGGGTAATTACGGCGGGCTTGTTCAAGCATCCAACCCAGCTTATGAAAAAACGCCTCATGCAAAACTGCGACATCCTTCTCGGGATAGAGAACATAACTAAAATACGTAAGCCCCAAAAAGTACCTATCACCTTCCGCAAGAATAATAGAACCAGGTTCTACCACTTCAAAAGTGTTCCGCCCAAAATCATAAGCTGTTCGCTCATTACTTAGATCAACTTCCCCCCAGCGCAATGGTATATTTAAAAGTGAAAAAACCAAAAGCAACAAGTTTAGCAAAAACAAAGTAAAAGCCGAAAAGCTAACCTCATAAGTACGGGAGGAACCTATCCTATCCAAACAGGCAAGGGGTCGCAAATTTTGTTTCTCCACCCAATCAGCTGCAGTCTCAAAAACACCTTGAGCTACTGTACAACCTTCTCCCAAAAAAAGTGCCAAGTAAAAAAATACTGGCAAAAGATAGGTTTCAATATTGACAATATTGTAATTAAAAACAAACAAAAGCTGAAAGAGTATTGCAAAAATAAAGAAATCGCGAATTCTATCTTTTCGACCAAAAACAAAACCAAGAACTATAAGGAAAGTACCAACGGGATTAAAATTAGTCCAAACAGCTTCAAGAAACCGCAACACATTATCTAAAAACAGTGAGGGGGCTACAAAGAGAAACCCACTATATTCTCTAGCAGTAATATGATTAATAAAATTGGACAAAGTGGAAGGATTTCCCCAATTAAGCATTGGTCTCATTGCTGCACGAATTGGTAGATAGAGATAAGGCAAAAGCCCCAACCCAAAAAATAAAGCTAACCTAAGTAATTTGCTAGGTCTAGTAAGATTACTAGGTTGTACTGATAAAATTAGGAAAAAGATAGCTGGTGCAATCATCAAAGAAGAGGTATGATTAGTAAGCGCAAGGGCAAAAAAGAACAAACCCCAATGCAAAAAGCCACCTACACCTTCACCGTGCAACCGCTCCTCTTGCTCCCACCTAACTAAAAAATAAGTTGAAGCTGCAATAAGGAACAGGTTTAAAGTAAGAACTTCAGCAACGATACTCTGTCCCCAAATAAGCGGAGTAAAAGCAAAAAAGAATGTAGATAGGAAAGCAGGGAATCTCTTTGCAAATAATCGCCTACTTGATAAATAAACAAGAACAGCGCTCAGCCATCCAAAAAAGATGGACATAAAATTAAACTTTGCTGCTGGTGTGCCAAAAAATGGCAAATACCTAAAGAACTGCCCTAATAAAACATAAAGGGGAGTACCCGGAGGGTGCGGAATCCCCCAAGTGTAAACACAAGAAATTAAATCACCAGCATCGTAGCCGTAGTGCTCCCAAGTAAGCCCCGGAGGCATAGTTTTCAGGTACACGACTAAAACAACAACAGAAACAATGAAAACACTTAAAAAAGGCTTATTCTTAGTAAGAGAAAAACCTACACGCTTTAATTTGGCGGTAACGGCATTAGCACTCATACATACTTCAAGCTAATAGTCTAAAACAATAAAAATTAGGGTTCAAGCTTATAAAGAGGCTCATAAGTAACAAGAGAAAAGCCCTCCCACTCACCTACCTCTCTACCTACCCCAGCTGAAACCTTGTCCAAAGTTAGAAAAATGCTAAACTCGTCTTTATTCCACGCAACCAATTTGCGCAACCAAGAATTTGCTGCAGCACTAGTTTGGGCAAACCCCAGAAAATCTGGGACTTTTAGCTCTGGGTGGTGAGTACGCAACCGCAAAACTTCGCTACTATCCAAACCTGCCGCAGGATATGTAACTACCAAGCTTTTTTCACCATTTATAGCTTCAAGATAACGAAGAGCGGAAATATATCTGCTATTTTCTGGAGAAAATACCAATGAAGGCCACCCCACCCGCCCCTCAACAAGCTCCACATAATTTTCCGCCTCCCCATCATTAGCGCGATTCAATTCACGCCAGTGCTCTGGGAAAGAGTAAAAGCAAAGCAAAAGTGCCAAACCTCCTAGCAAAGATAAAGATATTATCTTCAAAGCTTGTGCCTCCTTCTTAAGACGGAAAACTAGCACAAAAAATTTGTTTTCAACAGCTGTTCCAATTTCAGTATCCGAAACCTTCCAGATTAAATCCAAAAAAGAGCCGAAACCTAATGCTGCCCAAAAGACAATAAAAGTTACTAGCAACAGATAAGCACCCTCACTTACAGCAAAAGTGTAAAGCACCGGAGTTACAAGAAAAACAATTAAAAACTTAGAAACACCGCGTACACCTTCTTCCCCAAATAGAAAACCAACTGCAGCAAAAGGTATCACTATCCAGTAAAAACCAGGGAAAATGGTCTTTGCCAAGGAGACCAAATTCGCCTCCGCAGTCTGCAATAAAGGATCAACCGGAACTAAAGAACCAAAAAAGGCTTCAAGACTAACTCCGGCTTGAGTTGCTGCTCCAAAAATAAACAAGAGAGGAATTACAAAAGATGAAAAGAAAATTAAAACCTGGTTACGGGTAATCATCCTTCGTTGTTCAACAAAAATTAAAAGAAGTGGAAAACTTAAAAAAACGGAAAGAGGAAAAGCAGCTAGAGCCAACGCAAAAAACAAACCGCAACCTAATAGCAACTGCCAAGTAAGTTTGCTAACCGATTCTAAGGTAAATACAAAAAACAAAAAAAGCCAGGCTACAGCTGTCCAGACAATGTAATAATTTGCGTACAAGGCGTATTGCCAAAAAAATGGAAACACAGAAAGAAAAAGAGCACCAAAAAGAGCTACAACATCCTTTTTTGTAACCTCCCTTAGGGTGATATAAAAAACAGCTTGAGTAAGAACTGCAGAAAAAAGGGAAAAAAGATTAGCAATAGACGCTACCTTGCACCCACTTAAAAAGAAAAGGAAACGACCAACCAAAAAATACAGAGGAGAAAAAGAATAAGAAAAAAACCGACTACTTGAAATTGAAGCTAAGAGAGTACCAACATCCACCGGATCCCAAACCAAGCCAGGAGCTAACGTAAACGCATAAACAAAAGTTGAAAATATAAGTAACAGAAGCAAAAAGGGCAGAGTCTTTTTCATTATACCTAGTTTAACTAATAGCTAAACTTTTCGCAAAGCCCACAGCAACTGGTAACTAGTAGTAAGTAGTAAGTAGTAAGTAGCTAGTATTTAGTATAGCTAATTTATACTAATTTAATACGGCGAATTAATGCGAACGGGAAGGAAGAAACTGGTAACTAGCAAATGTTCGGGTAAGACCCTC
>JAYEID010000002.1:69843-83302 GCA_034659915.1 Patescibacteria group bacterium | reverse complement strand
TCATTCCAGCTTCGCTAGGAGTAAGTACTTCTACCTCTGCCCCCATTTTCTCAAGCTCAAATAAATAATCTAAACGATTATAAAAAATTGTTTCGTGAATAGTACTTTCACCTTCAGCCTGAGTTAAAATCACAGAAAAAGGCTGTTGCCAATCAGTCATAAACCCAGGATGCGGTGCTGTCTCCAACTCCACAGGCAAGAAAGAATCAGAAGGCTCAGCCCAAACTCGGAGAGATCGGCCCCTAACCTCATAAGGAACCTCCGCATCCTCTAGCTTACGCATAAAAGCTGTCATATCTTCTGTCTGTACATTTTTTAAAGTTACATCACCCCGGGTTGCTGCTGCGGCGACTGCATAAGTAACAGCTTCGTTCCGGTCCGGCAAAACACTATGCTTAGCGCCATTAAGACTCTCAACTCCTTCAATAATAACTTGCCGGGGATCGTCTTCCTTTCTGTTTATATTTGCCCCCATCTTTCTCAGAAGAGCAATTAGATCATCTACCTCCGGCTCCAGAGCTGCACCGTAAATTCGTGTCTCACCTTCAGCCAAAACCGAAGCTAAAATAGCTGTTTCTGTCCCCATTACTGTATTTTTTTCAAACCTTATGTTTCCGCCCTTCAACCTATCTACTCGAGCACGAACTACCGACCCCTCACAAATTACTTCCACACCTAACTGCTTTAAAGCATCTAAATGCCGGTCAATAGGACGTTTCCCAATATCACAGCCCCCAGCACTAGAAAGAACTACTTTTCCTTTTCTTGCTAAAAGAGGACCTAAAGTAATAATAGCTGCGCGAGTCTTATCACTAAGTCCTGGAGGAATTTTATTTTTTTCAATATTTTGCGCACAAAGCCTCAGCTCATTCCGATTTTTCTCAACAGAAACGCCCAAACTTTTAACCACCTCTAAATCCACTGTAACATCTTCTATTTCTGGAACATTAGAAAGAACAAGCGGTTCCGAAGTAAGAATAGATGCTCCAATCATCTTAATTGCAGCATTCTTTGAACCCAAAATTGTTACTTTTCCTTTTAACGGCTTTCCACCTTGGATACGAAAATAAGACATACGTAAAGAAATTACAAATTCAAAATCTCAAATAACAAATAAATAGCAAAATACAAATCCCAAATTACAAATGTTTGGAACTTGGAATTTGATATTTGGTGCTTAACCGTCAGCGATCTGGAGCTATTCCGTAATAACGAATCAGCTCCTTTGCTATTCCCATCCACAAGGGGACTGCAGTCTCTGCTGCATAAATACTCGTGGACGGCTTTTCAAGCTTTACTAGCATAACAAACTTTTTAGACTGAGGCAAAAAACCAACAAAAGTAGCGTTAGTTTTATGCGGATCGTAACGACCACTCACCGGAATCTGAGCTGTTCCTGTTTTCCCAGCAACCTCCCAATCTTGGAGAACGAAAAAGCTTGCTTCTCCGTACATTGCCGCTTTAGTAAGCATACCAACCATAACCTCGGCAGTATGTGAAGAAATAACTCTACGAACTCGTTCAGGTGTGAATTTGATCTTCTTTCCATCTTCGCGAATTTCGGAGACGATATAAGGTTGCATTAGTACGCCGTCATTAGCAAAAGCTGTAAAAGCAGAAGTTACTTGAAGAGGTGTCGCCGACAAGCCTTGTCCAAAAGACACACTAGCTAAATCTACTGGGCGCCACTCCGAAGAGGACCTTAAAATACCAGCTGACTCACCCTCCAAATCAATACCTGTCTTTTGCCCCAGACCAAAATCCGCAAAGTAAGATCGAAGAGTTCTCTTGCCCAATTTTTCTAAAGCAAGCCAGGCAGCACCGGTGTTGTCTGAATGTTCCAGAACTTCAATCATAGTTTCTTCTCCATAATATTTATCATCCCAAGTACGAATAGTATGATCACCAACCTTTAAGGGCTGACTAAAAAACGTAGTTTGAGGAGTTACCTGTCCTTCATTTATAGCTGCCGACATAGTCAGTGCTTTTATTACCGAACCAGGCTCATATGAAGACGAGATTGCTAAGTTTCGGGAAATATTACTTAGATCATTCTCTAACAACTCAGGATAAGATTTCAGTTTATTTTTATCATTTTCTTCCTCTTCTTCGCTGCTTTCTCCATCTTCTTCAGCATCAGCGTGTGCAGGTTCTGCAGGATAAAATGAGGGGTAATTTGCCATAGCTATAACACCACCAGTTGTAGGATCTAAAATTATAACTGTACCACTTTCAGCACCAAATTCCTTTACACCCGTTTCCAAAAGTTCCTCCACCATAAACTGCACAGCCCGATCCAAGGTTAAAACCAAATCCCTACCTTCTTGCGGTGGTCGCTTCATATAATCGCCAACCAAAATAGGCTCTCCCATAGCACTACGCTCTTCCAAAACCAAACCTTCCTGACCCCTTAAATCACCATCATAAAAGCCTTCCACTCCATAATATCCGCGGGGGGTACCATCTGCAGCAGACCCCACAAAACCCAAAACATGGGCAGCTAAACTGCCTTCGGGATAATATCTCACAGGTGTTTCTTCAAACCCCAGTCCCACAATGCCTAATTTTTCCACTCGCTCCTTCTGTTCTGCAGTCACTTCTCTCACCAATGGTACCCAGTAGCGAGAATACCCTAATCTTTCCGCAAGATATTGTTTACAAGCCTGGTATCTTTGGTAGGAATCTAAGCCTGGATGGCTACTAAAATTTATAACTGGACAAGAATCTATTCCCAAAGCTTCCAAGATCCGACGAGCTATTTCACCAGGACTTATTTTTGAAAAATCAATCCTAGTGGGCTCTGCATAAAGCAAATATGCTGGTTGGTTTGAAACTAAGGGGAACCCATCTCGCGAATAAATCTTACCCCGCGGTGCTGGTAAGGTATAAGAAATTCCGTGCTGAGTCTCAGCCAATGCTTGGTACTTTCCATGCTGCAAAATTTGTATTTGGAAAAGCCTGACAAAGACAGCGGCTAAAGATACCAAGAGTATTCCAAGCAAAAAATTTAATCGCCAGTTTTTACGGAAAGACATACAAAGTTAAGTAGCTTGGTCGCCATCTAATAAAAGTTAACTTAGTCTGATTTCACTGAGAATGTCCTTGAGCCAGCCGACGCGAGAGGAAAATTTCCACATCGGGCTGTTTCATTCCCAATTCGTCCTCTGCTCGATGGCGAATATAGGAAAGGGAAGAAAGATTAGCTAGTTTGTTTTCCAAAGCTTGGTTTTCGCGACGCAGTTCAACTTGTTGCTGAGAAAGAGTTTCAATTTCCCTTCCATAGGTAGAAAGGCTACAAGAAAGAAAAACTTGAACAACACCTAATACTACCACCACCAAGAAAAGCATAGTCTTTAAGTTGAACAATTTTATTTTGGAAATATTAAATTTACTTTTTTTCATAGGCAAACAACTTAGCACTTCTAGCCTTTGGGTTTGCTTCTACCTCTTCTCGACCCGGTTCTTGACCACGTGGGGTAAGATTTACCAGAGAAGTCTGGTATTTTTCATAAAACCTTTTTACCACCCCACGTTCCAAAGAATGAAAAGTTATAATTACTAACCGCCCTGAAGTCTTTAAAATTCGAAGGGCCCGGGGCAGTGATTCTCTAAAATTATTAATCTCATCATTCACAGCAATCCGTAACGCCTGGAAAAAACGGGCCCTTCGATCGTAACTCCCAAATTCACTCGGCTTGTTTTTAAATTTAGTCTCATACCAATTCCAAAAATCGCTTGGTTGCCCTTGCTCCACCCACGCTAGCAAACCAGAAAACTCCTGCGTGGTTTTTATCTTGCGAATTTCTCTTGCCTCAGAAATTGCTTTTGCAAACTCTATTGCATGTTTCTCTTCTGCATATTTTGAAAAAAGCTTTTCTAGTTCATTTACAGTTAAACCTCCCAATAAATCTTTGGCCTCAACTGCTAAAGACGGGTCCATTCGCATATCTAGCTTTCCATCCTGCATAAAGCTAAATCCTCGCTCCGAGCCTTCTAACTGCCAAGAAGACATTCCCAAATCAAATAAAATTCCTGCCACTTTTTCAAAACCATGCTCCTTTGCTATCTGGTCAATATTTCTAAAATTTCCCTTAACAAGTAGAACTTGGGATTCGGTCTCTGGAGATTCAGCAGTTAAAGTTTCCCGAGCATATTCCACTGCTTCCGGATCCATATCCAATCCCAAAATTGAACCGCCTCGCTCCAAAATCGCAACCGCATGCCCACCACCCCCAACTGTGGCATCAATGTATTTTTCTCCCTTTTCAATATTAAGAAATTCAAGAGATTCTTTTAAAAGTACTGGTGTATGAAACATAATTGGAATACCGCGTTCAGCTTTCCACCCGCTAAAAGAACGGAACAATGATTATCAAACTTCCACCTCCGCCAGCTTTTCTGCAATACTCCCTGCCTCTTCAGCAAGATAATTACGGCGGTCATTCCACCTTTCCTTATCCCAAATTTCAACCCAACGCCCAAGCCCCAAAAAACAAACTTCATCTCCAAGTTGTGCATAAGATCGCAGTGATGGTGGTATCACAAACCTTCCTTGGTCATCCAACTCAATCTCGGCAGCACCCCCCAAAAGAAACCTTGATGTGTCTCGCACAGATTCAGAAACAAAAGGTCCCGTTGCTGCTTCCTTCAAGAGCTCTTTCCACTGAGAAGGGGAAACTACAATCAAACAGCCCTCATATCCTCGAGTCACAATGACTTTTTTGCCAAGCTCATCACGAAAAGACTTAGGCAATGCAACTCGACCCTTCTTTCCCAATTTATAAATGTGCTCTCCGATTAACATTAGTTAAACTTTCCGCAGGTATTTACTAGCCTTAGACTATTTACTTAAATGTAGTGACAAATAGTAAATCAAATTCCTCTACTAAAATTCACCACCAATCACCACCTGTCACCACTCTATCTCAAACCTAATTTAGGTGTCAAGGACTTTGTTGAAAAAATGGGATAAGTAGTTACAAGTAGTTAATAATTAGTAGTAAGTAGCAAGTAGTAAGTAGCAAGCATAAAATCACGAGAACATAAAAACATGAAAACATTTAAACAGGAGAAAAGAAGAGAATAGAAGATAGAAGATAGAAGATAGAAGATAGAAGATAGAAGATAGAAGATAGAAAATAAGAAACAAGGGATATTGGATAAGAAATACAAAAACAATTACAAATGACAAGTATCAAATTACAAATGCGGAGAGTGGGGTGCTGTGCACCGTACGCGGAATACGGATATCTGATCCGCCGGCCGGTGGGCGAGTAACGTACAACGTTTTACAAGTTACTAGTTACCAGTTTATCCCTTCCCACTCGCATTAATTCGCAGTATTAAATTAGTATAAATTAGCTGTACCAAATACTAAATAATTACTACCAGCTACTAATTGATGATTGCTTCTTTTTTGAGGCGAGAGTAGAAACTATTTTCCCGGGGAAGAACGAAATTTCGGTAGCAAAAATGATAAAGTTTAGCAAACCGATATTTAGCAGGCATAATACCAGGAGAATATTTTGGCGGAATTAAAACTGTATCTACCAATTCCACACCCCCTTCTTTTGTCACATAAATATTACCAGTATAACGGGGGTTCAAAATATGCAAACCTTCCCCACCTATCAAATCTGCAAAAAGACCTTGTTTTTTGCGCATCTTCTTATTGCCATCCAAAAAGCGAACCAAATTTTTCACTACTGTCTGGTTAGAAAAAATTTCACAATCGGACAATTTGTAAAGAGGATTTCCATTTACGCGGCGCATAACTAGGGCATAAGTAGCAAGAGCAGACTTAGACCTACTACTTAAATTTTCAGACCCTCCTTTTCTCCTGTTCCACTCCTTTTCTACCGGAACATAAAAATAACTAAAAGGGGGCAAACTGTATGGAAGGTACCGCTCTAAAATAATTTTCTGCTTTTCTAAGCTGTCTAACCATCTCCTCATCAATTCTGCTGGCTCCGGACTTACAAACTTAACAATATGATTATCACCCAAAAACCGAACCGCATGTTCATAATACCTGCCTAGAACTTTATCACCTAGTTTAAGATCAGCAAAAGGGGTGTGCTGCAAAGCAGCTTCAATATAGGGAAGAATATCACTATCGTCATCAATCAATACATCACGAAAGCCAATAGTAGAAAAGAAAAATTCTAATCCTTTTTCAGTTAGGCTTGAAAATATACCCATATCGTAGTTTAAAACAAAACACTCCTAACCTCAAACCTGACCGCTTATTATTAAGAAATAAATTGCAGAAGATTACGGCTAAACCCAAAATTTAGCCAAATAAAACTAAATTAGTACAAGTAGTTCCGCGTACAACAAAACTACTTTTTAAGGAATAACTGGTTAGAAAACCAATTTACAAGATTGTTAATCTTAATCCGAACTTGTTGGGTAGTGTCTCGATCACGAATAGTTACACTATTATCTTCCAAAGTATCGTAGTCAATAGTTACACACCAAGGTGTTCCAATTTCGTCTTGGGAATAATATCGTTTCCCAATATTTCCCCGATCATCCCAAGCTACATGGAATTGGGAATTTAGCATTGCAAACACATCACGAGCTTTGTTCACAATCTCTTCTTTGTTTGAAACTAATGGAAAAACAGCAACCTTGTAGGGCGCAATTTCTGGATCTAGAGAAAGAATTTTCCTATCACCATCTTCTTGGTACGATTCCAAAAGAAGAACCAAAAGTGTCCGACCCACACCAAAAGTTGGCTCCACTATATGAGGAAAAAATTTCTTGCCAGATACCCGGTCTTGATAACACAAATCAGCACCCGAGTACTCCTGATGCTGCTTAAGATCGTAGTCAGTTCGGTACGCTAAACCATACAGCTCTTTAAATCCCCCAAACGGGAAGTCATATTCAACATCTTCAGTTCGTTTTGAATAATGCGATAGTTCATCTTCAGTATGCTTTCTCCAACGAAGTTTTTCTTCAGATACACCCAAATTAACAATCCAGTTCCACATTAATTCCTGCCATTGCTCAAACCAATCTTTCCACTCATTTTCCCGAATAAAATACTCAATCTCCATTTGCTCAAATTCAAAGGTTCTAAAAATAAAATTGCCCAAGGTAATTTCGTTCCGAAAAGCTTTTCCAACCTGAGCAATTCCAAAAGGAAGATTAGGATGCATTGAATCCAATACATTCTTGTACGCCACAAACATTCCTTGCGCTGTTTCCCCTCGCAAATAAACAGTGGACGACTCGTCTTGAACACTTCCCAACTCTGTCTCAAACAATAAATTAAATTTCCGCGGAGATGTAAATTTATTGTCTCCGCAAACCGGACATGTAACATCAACCTCTTCCATCAATTTTTCCAGCTCTGAAAGTGGCTTTCCTTCAACCTTCAAATCCGACTTTTCTTCAATTAAGTAATCAGCTCGAAACCGGTTATGACATTCTAAACACTCTACCAAAGCGTCGTTAAAGCTTGTAATATGACCAGAAGCTTCCCATACTTTGGGATGCATTATAATACTAGAACTAATACCATATACCTCAGGGCGTTGGTGCACAAAAGTTTTCCACCAGTGATTTTTTATATTTCGTAAAAGTTCAACACCCAAAGGTCCATAACAGTAGCTATTAGCCAAACCACCGTATATTCCCGAACCTGGATACACAAATCCTCGTCGCTTACAAAGAGAAACAATTTTTTCCATTAAATCAGGTTTTGACATTGGTACTAAACAAATAACAAAGTCCCCAACTTTCGGGGACCCTCGTACTAAACAGTTCCACCCCAATTTTCCAGATATACATCCAGAACAGCTGCTATCCTTCCCTACCCTATTAAACTAAACCGAACCTAGCATGGCCATTCACAAAAGTCAACCCTGCAGATCAAAGTGCCCATTTCTAATTTTTTCTAAAAGGCTCGGTGATTTCAAACGTTTTTCCAATACATACTCCACATAAGAGCGGGTTATAGCTCGCAACTGCTCCAATGAGCTCTTTTGAACCTTTATCCGATCCACCTTTTTCCAAGGAAGACACGCAACCTCGCGTAGCAGCTCTGCCAAATCCTCGTCCAAACAAAACCCTTCTCCATTGCTACAACGAGAACAAACAACCCCACCACATTCTGGCGAGAAAGAATTTAGCTCCCCCCAAGTCAGTGGTTGTTGACAAAGCACACATTTTCTTATCTCAGGTGCAAAGCCAAGTTCTGCCAACGCTTTTAATTCAAAGGAGTGAATCAAAACCTGTGAGCTCCCCTCTTCTGCATCATTTAAATAACCCAAAGCCATTAAACACAACCGGAAAAACGAATAGCTTTTCAGTCCATCTGGTAGAAATTCGTTAATAAATTCTGCCAAATAGTGTCCTAAGCTAGACTTTTCCAAATTAGATTTTATACTAGAAAAAGGCTCAACTGTCTCAGCTTCAGTTATAATATCCAAACTTTTACCTTCTGCAATTGAAAAAATTGAGTGGTTGAGAAGTTCGAGGTGTCCCCCTTTTCTTGAAGTCAACTTACGAGATCCTTTAGCAATAGCTGACACTTTCCCTCTATTCTTTGTAAAAATAGTTAAAATTTGGTCGGCTTCAGAATAACTAGTTCTCTTAATTACTAAGCCTTCAGCACGGTAGGTAGGCATAAATTAGCTTGGCAGCAAAAGTAGCATAAATAACCAGAAGTAGGAATATTATACAGTAATCGAAGAGAAATTTCCAGATTTAACACCATAACACTAGTTTTATCACTTAAATTCCAATTCCCTATCCCCCGTTAATAACAACTCCCTCGTCTTCCCTCCAACAACCATTTTATACTCAGGAGAATTTTTGCCCGGCTGCTTCTGAATCAACACTCGATAGTTCTCCTTTTCCAAAAGGCTTTCTGGCAGATAATACTGGAAAATCAGTTGCGAAGTATCTAAGGGATCTGTCACATTGAAAGTAGCAAAAACATGCTTACCAATTTCTTCGTCAAAAAATGATTCTTGGGGAACAGCCTCTTTCCCTCCCTCAATTGAGACTAGCTCTGCACCTTCGGGAACCAACAAGCGTACATATGAACGGTAAGGACCGTTCAACCACCCGTCGTAGGGTTCCGGATTTTCAAAATCAACTGTTACTGTCTTGAACCACTTACCATTTTTTTTCTGTATTTCTTGAGTCACCTTGCGGGTAACATAAAGGTTAGCTTTTGCCCCACCAAAATTTGCCTCGTTAAGCTGCAAATAATCTCCATCATAATCCCTAATTCGACCTGCCCAATTCATGTCTTCTGCCCATTGTTGAGAATTGACATCCTTAAAATATAACAATAGATGCTTTTTATTAGCTTGACTAACAATAGTTATTACCAAATCATCCCACTCATTTTCAGGTGCTTCAAAAGCTTTATCAAACATAGCATTCATCAATTCTCCAATTAATGCTTTCCGTCCCTCTTGCTCTTTTCTCACAATATTTGCTTCCTTCTCCAACTCCAAAACTACGTTACTGCTATCGTAAGTTTTCCCATTTACTGTTACCTCTCCCAACACATCAAGAAATTCAACAACCAGTTCAGTATCCAACGCAATAACCCCATCTACACTTGGCAGCGGGCCCAGCATCTGGTTTACAAACTGCGCCTGCTCCGAAACACCAACCTGTGCCTGTGCCCAAAAATCAAAAAACTTTTGGGAAGCAATTTTAAAATCTGGAGAAAGATTTGAATCCCGAATAAACCAATGGTCCACCTTTAAAAAACGTTGATAAACAGCTGGAGCAGGGGTTTTATTGTCAATACGGTAGTCTACAAAATACATATCCCCAGACCTAAGGTCAGTCATTTTCCCTTGACTCATTGTAACTAAAGCATAAGCAGTCCAAAATCCGCCTGTAGGGCGAATTTCCTTATCGTTTTGGAAAATAACAGCATACCTTCTTGGTGTAGACAAGCCAAAAACAGCAGGCAGTACACGAAGAGTTTCTTGAACTTTAGGAAAAGCTAAATAAAACTCTTCCGAATAATTTTTTGCCTGCTTAACCAGCTCACGAACACTTTGCCCCTCGATATACAAAAAGCCGGGATAGCGAGCTGTATTCAATCCCGACAACTCCTCCTGGATAGATTCTAACTCCGGCTCTACTCCTTCCAAGTCATCCGCCAAGTTTGGTAATACCCTAACAGTACTAGCAATCCTATCCTCCATACTTAACTCCACCACTTCTCGATTCTCTTCTGTTTTCAACCCTAAATTACCAACAACAGGTTCAATCGCGTCCATTACTTCTCTCCCTGCAGACAATGCATAAAAAGACGACTTAATCACACGTTGACCATCCAAATAGTAGCCGCGAGCAATAGGAACAAACCGAAGCCACGACAATCTCTGAGCTTTCTTTTCAACCTCAACCAAATCTTGCTCTATGGCGTTCAACTCCTCCTTAGCTTTAACTAAGTCTTGCAAAAGAAAGGCGTCCTTAAGAGGTTTTTGGTGTGCTTGAACTTTCCTAACTGAAGAAAAAACATCCTTAGCTGGAACATACACAAATTTGAAAGATATCAAGCCAAGAACAAGAAAGAGACCAAATAATCCAAGAAGAGATTTTTTTAGAATAAGCCTACCTTGCTCCCGTTTTTTTGCTTTTCGTTTTCTAATTTGAGACAAATCTTTAATCATCCAAATTAAACAGCTCCTTCAGCTTTAATAACAGCGATAGGTGTCTTTAGTATAATAAAAAAATCCAAAAGCAGTGAATGACTCAATGCATAACGTTCTTCTAAATTCAACCTTTCCTCAAAACTTAAATTTGATCTCCCACTCACTTGCCATAGCCCAGTTATTCCCGGCTTTACCTTAAGAATATTTTCCAATTGTTCCCTCCGGTCCAAACGTTCATTTTCGCACATTTCCAACTCATCGGGACGATAAGCACGCGGACCAACAAAACTCATTTCACCCTTTAGCACATTAAAAAACTGTGGAAACTCATCAATACTATACTTTCTTATAAATTTTCCCACTTTAGTAATACGCGGGTCATTCTCCACCTTGTGTGAGCCGCTTCGCATTTTCTCATAAAGCTGAGAATTGGAAAAGAGAATTTCATCCGCGTTCTCAACCATAGAACGAAACTTATAAATACGAAAAGGCGCTCTGTCCTTACCAACCCGTACCTGAGAATAGATAATAGAACCTTGATCTTCTAACCAAATTGCCAAGGAAACTAAAAGAAAAAGTGGAAATCCAATAATAATTGCCAAGACAGCAATAAATATATCCAAAAGTCTCTTTATAACTGTATACAACATCCTAAAAACTTCCAACTATTTTTGGGAACGTGTCACCCGGACAACAAAGTCCGAAAACCTATCTTCAAACCGTTTTCGACTGAATATAGATGCTTGCTTACGACAGACCTGTGGCTTAAACCTACGAGCATCAAAATGGGAAATTGCATCAGCTAAAACCCGCACAGTCTGGGGGTAAAAAAATTCTCCCGTTTTACCCGGAAGAACAGTTTCCAAAACACCACCAGACTTATAAGCTAAGACAGGCTTACCGCAAGCCATTACCTCCAGCGGCGTAATTCCAAAATCCTCGCGCTGAGGAAAAATAAGAGCTTTACAAGCTTGGAAACAATTTACCACATCCTCATCTGAAAGTCGACCCAAAACGTGAACTGTGGGACCTGCCATTTTCTCAAGCCTTTTCTTATCGGGCCCCTCTCCCACAATAATGAGTGGCTGTTTCAGTTTGTTACAAGCTTTTACTGCAATGTCAATTCTTTTCCAAGAAATTAGGCGAGAAACAATAAGGAAAAAGCCGGGAGAACATTCCTTAATTTCTCTTTTTGTACAAAAATGCTGCCACTGTTTTTTTACCTCCCCACTACCATGCCAACCAAGGCTAAAGCGGTCCAGCTCAACAAAAGGATGGATTACTTTTGCCTCACGTCCATAATACTTTGCAATACGGTTTTTAGTACTCTTAGAGTTAGCAATAAAATAGTCTACCCTGTGAGAAGCAGCAAAATCCCAACACCTAAGCCACGATAAAAAGGGAGTCAATACTTTTTGCAGCCGCGGCTGTTCTTGAAAATACACTTCTGGTTCCCAAAATTCTCTACCCGGGCTGTGCATATAACAAATATGGGAAGCTTCTGGACGCGTAATTACAGAATGGGCAAACCGCGAAGAAGACGAAACAATTAAATCGTACCCAGACAAATCAAAAGACTCAAACGCCAAGGGGTAGAACGGAAAATAAGCACGGTAGAGTTTTTCCTTAAAAGGAAACCTCTGCATAAAAGACGTCTGAAGGCCAGCCGATTCACACACCACCGCAGGAGAAGCCCCCGGGGCTTCTTTGGCCGCAGCCCCAGGGGCTGGGGAATGCGACGATTTTTCCTCGACCATTCTTCGCATCCAGTCCCCCACTGCCATACTAGTAAAAACACCCGCTCTCGGAAATAGCTCAACTAACGCCTGAAAAACACGCTCAGCTCCACCCTCTTGAATTAAATCGTCGTGAACTAATGCAACATTCATAGTTACTAACAAATAATTCTAACTTTAGTTTAACATTCGATACCCCTTTAAAGTTCTTAAGGCCATTTCTTGCCAAGAAAAGCGTTCTAAATTTTTAAAACCCCTTGTCACCAGGTCCTCCCTTAAACTCTCATTCTTAACCAGAGATTTAATCTTTGCCGCTATATCTTCAACGTCTTCGGGATCAAAATAAAGAGCTGCAGCACCACATACTTCGGGAATACAAGTCGCCTTGGATGCAACTACCGGAACCCCGAACTGCATTGCTTCCAATGGTGGCAAGCCAAACCCTTCAGAAAGAGAAGGAAACACAAACGCTAGCGCGTTTTTATAAAAAACTGCTAAATCTTCATCTGGCACATAACCACTTTTAACCTTAAAGGCAGGAAAGATAATACGGCTCAGGAAAGACCCGTCCTTTTTTGAAGGACGGGTCTTACCAACTGCAACAACTTCTCCCCTTAACCTCCGTTGAAAAAAATCACGTTTCCCAACCAACACTAGCTTCAAATTTTCATATTCCTCCGCAACCAAAGAAAAGGCTTCAATTAACCGTTCCAAATTTTTATGAGGATACATAGATCCAACATACAGTAAATACGGCTTCTGTACCTTATATTTGGTACTGAGAAAAGACTCATCTTTCCCAGAAGGATGGGTCTCTTTAACATCAAGTTTGGGCAGGCAAAAGGTTTCATCAACTCCTTCATATGTCACTATAATTCTTTTCTCTAGGAGCCAAGTATATTCTTTTAATAAGTCCTTCTTCACAAACTCAGTTGGAACAAAAACAACTTTTGCACGCTTTATAGCTAGCCAGAATACAATACGGTAAAGCAACCGTTTCAATAAGTTAAAAGGACGCCAGCGGGTTGTTGCCCGAGCGGTTGAAAATCGGTGAATAGTTAAATCATGAATTGTAACCGCAAC
>JAYEID010000002.1:0-69833 GCA_034659915.1 Patescibacteria group bacterium | reverse complement strand
AAGATCTAAATTTTCCCTTGAAAACAAGAAGGGAAGCTTAAGCTGCTCTAGAAATGAATACCAGCGCGCGTTAACCTTTACTTTGCGAAAATTATTCCTACTTGGAGTATATTTTTCAAATTCATCTGAATTTAAAAAAATAATATAATCATTACCCTGGTCTTGTTTCTCCAAAGCCAAAATTAAATTTTTTACATAACGCCCAGGACCAGCATGGCCCCAAAAGCGCGCATCAATTCCTATTTTCATAAACAGCATTCGCAAGGACGGGTCTTTCCGAGCCCGCAGCTACGGGGTTTACGGAATATCACCTCCTTAATACCCGTAAAGAATGTAATCCTCAGTTTCCTTAAACTCTATTGGTGGCACCCTTCCCTCTTCCTGCAACTCTTCCAAAACATCCTTATACGTACCTTGCTTCGAAAGTACTGCAACCGGTGGTTTTTTCAAAGCCCCCTTTATTTCCTCGTCTGTAACAGTGTTAACCTTTAGCCCAGAATAGAAAATTGGGAGTGGTGGTGGTACATCAGCAACATAAAATTTCTTAGGCGGTCCGGAAATACGCCAAACATAATCGGAAAGCTCAGCCACTTGTTTATTTAAATTTTCCGGAAACCACTTACGGCGGTTCATAAATAACCCAAATACTCCGACAAACAATATTACCGCTGCTATCAATAACGTAGAACCAACACGGCCACCGAAATTACAAATTTCAAAAACCAAATTACAAACAGAAAACCAAACATTTTTGGTATTTGACTTTTTTAATTTGACATTCCCCCGCTGGCTAATCACATGTTCAGAAAAATCTCGAAACCACTTATAAAGCCTCTCTGTAAACCAACCACAAAGCAACGCCAACGGCGGGTATATGGGCATAATATACCACTGAATTTTAGACTTGGAAAAGCTAAAAATGAAAAATGTTAATACCAGCCATAAAAATATAAAAACTCCAGCCTCAAACTCATGCCTTTCTTTAATTTCAAAAACCGCTGTGATTAAACTTCTTAATTTCGGATGTAACCTTTGAAAAGGATCTAGTTCGTTACTCCTCCACTTTTTCCAAACAAAAAAACCTAAGCTTAAAACAAGAACAAAAAACGCAATCACACCCACCACATACCAATACCGTGCCCAATGTCGAATCACAACATTAAACCACCAAAAAGGTCGACCATGCATTTCAATACTTTCTGATGCTCGCTCTAGAACATGGTAACCAAAATACTCCTTAACAAAAGAATCTCCATGCTTAATAATCATTAACCAATGCCACGGAACAGCAACAATTAGAAAAGAAAGAGTAGTAAACAAAAAGAGAGGAAAAGCATTGCCAATTTTTAATAACCAATTACCAATTACCTTTTTCACTATTTGAAAATTTAAAATTAAAAATTTAAAATTCCGTTGCTTATCTCTTAAAACTGCAGCTTGTATAATCTGGAAAACAACTATAAAAGCAATTACTACCACCAAAGGTATAACAGCAACGATCCCTTTCATCAAAACTGTTAGTCCCAAAAACACACCAAACAAAATCCAGTTTTTATACTTTGGAAAGACCCGTCCTTGCGAGCGTTGAGAAGAAGGGTCTTTCCATTCACAGAACGCTAACCAAAAGAAGTACAATGAAATTAAAATCAAAACTGCTGCAGGAACATCAAGCATAGCTGTACGCGACCATGCAACCCAATGAATAGTTGTTGCCAAAAACAAACTTCCGAAAAAACCCACCCTCCTTGAGAATAGCTTTTTCCCAAAAAGGTAGGTCATTACCACGCCTAAAATTCCAAACAGTGCTACTGATAATCGTGCAGCAAAAGGTTTGAAGTCAAAATAAACAAAAGATATTGCTTGCAACCAAAAGAATAGAGGCGGCTTTTCAAAAAACGGCTCGCGATTCCAATGCAAAGTAAAAATATCACCACCCTCAACCATCTCTCGGGAAACTCCAGCATATATAGCCTCGTCCCAAGGAATAAGAGCATTTCGCCACAAAAACCAGAAAACAAAAGTACCTGAAAACAACACTAGAAAGATTAAAATTAGTTTCTCTTTGTGACAAATAACCCAATCTTTGAATTTTGGCCAAAACCTAACTCCAGCTAAAGATAATGCATCCTGAAAAGAATATTCCTGAATAATAAAGAGCAAAAACCAGAAAAACAAAAGGTTATATGAATATACCAAACCCGCAGCACTAACCCCCATTAAAATACCTAAGTACACTGAGTTTTGAACAAACTGACTCCCATTTTGCGCTTTGAAAATATTTCTAAAACATCTCAGGAAAAGTACAGCAAACAAACCTAAAAACACAAAAAATCCTAGCGCACCAGTCTCGGACAACGCACCAAACCAAATACTGTGTGGAGGTATTCGCTTGTCTCCAATGGGATCCCTTTCCAAATAGGTGTTGATAACAGAAGTATTTCTAAAAGTTTCACTGAAGCTGCCATAACCACAACCAAGCAGAGGACGTTCTTTAAAAATTTCCAAAGCTCCCTGGGCTAAATGATAATGCGCAGCAACAGAATCGTCATAAAGGGTAAGATTAACTTTCAAAACCTGCCACAAATTACTTTCACCAGTAAGACCTAAGTGAAAGAAATACCCTCCAGCGCCCACTAAGAGAAATATAGCTAGTCCAAAAATCAAAGAATATTTATGCTGATAATTCTGAAAAAGGAGAAAAAAACTAATTACAAGAAAGCCTACCACCAAAAAAACCATACCACTCTGTGATGAACTCAGTCCCACCATCAACACCATAAATAAAAACGCTACAAAGTTTAAAGATGCTTCACGACCACTAGCAAACACATACCGACCAAAGAAAAGCAGTGCAATACTAGCAGAAAAAGCAGCAAAATGGTTTACATCCCAAAAAGTTGAGCCTACTCTTGCCAACCCGTCCTCAATTGGCCAAATTCCAAGAAAAACTATATCCTGCGTCAAAAAGAGAATTAACTGCGCAATACCAAAAGCACCTATAACCAGACCTAATTGTAAATACAATCTCTTTGTTTGCTTTAAAAACGATTCACCATACTTTACTACCAAAAAGTGGAAAATTATATACAATGCTAAAACAGCCGTAGAAAACCCCCACATTCCAAAGCCCATCTCTAAATTTATTGCGCGAAATAAAGAAATCCCTTGCACTGCCCAAAGCAAGAAAAGAAAGACAAAAAAAGTATCTCCTAAAAACTGTCTAAGCCACTCCTGCCAATCCCGAACATTACGCAAAGCATAAATTAAAAATCCGAAACCAAGACCAACCAAAAAAACCCGCGGTGGTGTTAAATTCCAAAGGATAAATCCAAGAGTTTCCTTGTGGTTGAAAGGGAGCAAAAAAACTAAAAGCAACAGCCCTTTCTTGGGATCGCAAATCCCCAAATAAAGTGCAAGAAGGAATATAAGAATTCCAAAGATAAGATATAAATCCATAAAAATAAACTCCCAAATTCAAAATTTCAAGATCTAAATAAACCCTAAGTACTTAAATCTAATCAACACCAAGCACTGTTCTGTACACAGCCAATGTTTGCTCCGCAGTTTTGTCCCAAGTAAAGTTTTCTAAAATGTGTGGCTTCAATAACGGTGAGGGCTTGTTCTGCATTGCTTTAGAAATTGCCTTAGTAACAGAATCCAATTTTCCGGGATCGCAATAAAACGCGAAATCGCCAAGATAATCTCGGGCTCTATCTCCCGCAGCAACAACATTACAACCGGCAAGCCCTGCTTCTAAGCTTACCAAACCAGTAGTTTCAAACCAACTAGCAGAAACGTGGGTGTTTGCTGCTGCATAAACCGAACCCATCTTTTTATAAGGGATACTTTCAATGTGTTTAATCCAATTATATTTTCTAACCAAGTTCTTAAAACGCAAGGCATATTCCGGATGACGCCAGGAAATCTTCCCAACAAAGAGGAGTTGGGGAGTTTGAAAGTCCCGTCCTTGCGAAAAGGACGGGACTTGCCTCTCCCGCAAACGGAAACCGGCAGCAATTACTGCTAACTGGTTTTTACGAGGTTCAACCCTGCCCACGCAAACCACAAAATCCTCCCACCCGTAGTTCTCTATAAACCAATCGGGCATAGCGTTTGCAAAACGCTGGTCCACACCATTTACCACCTTGTAAACACGGCCCCCGCATTCCCTAGCCCCTGGGGCTAGAACTCTGGAAGCCCCAGGGGCTTCTCCTGCGGCGATCGAAAAACACACACCAAAATCCTCCACAATATCAGCTGTCTCTGCTTCTGTTTGCACCAAAACGGCATGCACCATTCCCAGAAGCTCCCGCTGTTCCTCCATAACTCCCTTCTTAAATTCGACAATCGTCGAAGGTATTTTCTTTGGATCAACTACTGCCCGATAAAAATCTTTAAATTTTTCGCGTTGTTCTCGCCCTCTAAAAAGTAGATTAACTATGCGCCGGAGACCGAACTGATATTCCCTTTCGTAACGTTCTATTTCTTCAAAAGAATGGTGGATAGGTGAAAGAACAATAGGTTTACCTTGTTTTTTCGCATTTCTTGCACACAGATAAACATTGGCTGGCCAATCAATATTAAAAAGGTGAACCAAATCATACTGAGACAGATTCTTTCTTGGGGAACAATCAATATCTACATCTACGCTGAGTTTATTAAGTTCCTGTGCAGTCCTTTCCATTTGCACAGTATCTCCTCCACGGCGGTCAAATAAATCTATCCGAGATTGAAATAAAACTCTCATTGTAATTAATAACCAGTAATTTGCCTTCTGCAACCACAGTCCTTGAACCTCTACAATCACTTCTTACGGACTAAACATACCAAAGAAATTCCAAATGGCAAGTTGATATATTTTAACAATCTTGCTTCTAGCCTAAGTAAAAAAATAAAAAAAGTATTTAGCCAAGGAGGAAGAACAACATAAGAAGTCTTAGGATACGAACTTTGCACAAAAATTTTTTGAAACAAGCGCCAGAAAACTATTGGAAAGGATAAAAACATAATTGCATAACTTAACCTTTGAATCTTAAAGTCAGCTTTTTCTAACTTGCTGCGTAACTCAAAATGTATATACCGGCGTTTGTGCTCTAACGCCTCATCGTGGTCACTCCACAAAAACTGCCAAGCTGGAACTGTTATAAGTAAATAACCATGGCCTTTAAGCACACGATAAACTTCCCGCAATGCTTCCTCATCCTCTTCTATATGTTCCAAAATATCCAACATTGCAACAACATCAAAAAATCTGTCTTCAAAAGGAAGATGGCGAGCACCACTTTGCCTAAGATTTTGCAATCCTTGCTTTCGGCAAAACTCCAAAGCTTTGTCTGAAACATCAACACCCCAAACTTTCCCATAATCTTCAAAAATTTTGGTTGTCTCTCCAGTTCCACAACCTACATCTAAAATCTTAGAATCTTTCGGTAAAGATATTCTCTTTAAAAAAGTTTCCAAAATTCTTTTTCGGCCAACGTGCCACCAATAATATTTCTCCAATTCATGTAACCTACTTATCTCATTGCTATTCATATTAAGAAAAATTTAAACGTAACTCTTTATAAAGATTTTCGTAATTATCCAAAACCAACTCCAGGGAATATTTTTTTTCCACCCTCTTTTGAGCACGATCCCCAAGACTTTGCCTTTTCTCCTTGTCCTTAATTAAAACAGCCAGCCTCTTTGCTAAATTCTGCGGATCACCAGCTCTAAAAAATTCAACTGTCTCCCCGCCTACTTCCTGAAGAACTTCCAAATCAGAAGCCAGACAAGCACACCCAGTTACCATTGCCTCAATAAGAGAAATTCCAAAACCCTCGGCAAGGGAAGGAAAAACAAAAATATCCAAAGCAGCAAGATAATCCCACTTCTCATCTTCGGGCACAAAACCAAGAAACCGAACCGTTGTACCTGAACCGCCGCATTCTTCAGCCCCTGGGGCTTCTTCTGCAGCGGACTTTTCTTCTACACAAACTTGTAATCCCAACTCCCGCGCCCTGTCCTCCAATTCCTCTCTCAACTCCCCCGACCCCCCAATTAGTATTTCGCATTTAGTATCTTGTATTTTGTATGTTGGCCATTTAGGAACTGCCTCAATTAAATAACTTATTCCCTTCTCTACTGTCAGCCGAGATAGCGTCCCTACCAAAATAGCATCCTCCCTTATTCCCAACTTCTTTCTGTAATCTGCTTTGTCATTTGAAATTTGTAATTTGATATTTTTTGTGTCCACTCCGTTTGGTATCACGCGTATCTTTTTTGGATCTATCCCCTCCCCTTCAATCTTAACCCTTTTCCGAGATTCGGTAAGAGCAATAACCACATCTGCCGCCCAATTAGAAATTATCCTATTTACAAAAATATTTAACTTCTTCTTCCACCCGGGAATTTGCCACTCAGGAAGAGGTGTATGGATATGCGCAACTGTATAGGGCAATGAAGAAGCCGGCAAGGAAGGGGCACCGCATTTCTCAGCCCCAGGGGCTTCTCCTGCGGAAGTTGGGGAACCGGGCTGTCCCAAAATACGAGAAGACAATCTAAAAACCTTAGACGCAATCAACCCGTTCACCGTTGTCTTCAACATATGCACATGTAAAATATCCGGTTGAATCTTATTAATAAACCGGGCCAACCGTGAAATATAAAAGGGGTCAACATCAAGTTGGGGCTTATCTATCCGCACTTGGGCTCCAATTTCAAAATATTTATTAACCATCTTTCCCCAAGGACAAACCACATAAACCTCGTGCCCACGTTCAACCATTCCCCGCGTCAGGTCCAAAACGTGTTGTTCCACCCCACCGGGGTCTCCCGAATTTAAAACATAACAAATTTTCATCAAGGAAATGATAGCATGAAACAGCCTTTATGATAAACTAAATGAGATCTGAAAAATCTAAAGCAAAGAACCGCCAAGGAAAAACCTTGGAGGTTTTTGGAACCTGCAAGGTTGAGGAATTGGCGGATGAGTTATTTAACCCGCGAACTAAATACAACTAGAGAACAATGAAAAAAGAAAAAGCAATAATAAAAACTGCAATAGAACAAACGTTAATTTCCCGCTCAAAAGTAATCTTCAGGTTAACTCTTTCCGCAATTTCATTGGTTACAACCATCCTTATCTGGCAGGCAGTTTACAATGCAAACCAACAGATTAGCAACTATACCTTACAAGAAATGGTTACCTACAGCTTTCTCTCATTTCTTTTGAACAGAACCAGCTTATCAATCCATTGGAGAATAAGTCACGACATCGGGACGGGGGAGATTAACAACTACCTTCTTCTCCCCTTCCATTACCTGCATTTTCGTTTTTTAAAAGCTTTTGGCTCCCGCCTTATTGCTGATACAATTCTCAGCCTACCAGTATTTATCGGGCTCGCTTGGATTTACAAAAATTATCTCCTGCCACCAAATTCCCTTCAACACCTGGCTTTGATTTTTCTCCTTGTCCTTCCCCTAACTCTTTTTTTAAATCTTTTCTACACATCAATAATTGGTCTTTCCGGTTTTTGGACAACAGAAATCAGTGGTTTGTTCTATCTTATTGGCTCAATTTCCAAATTTGTTGGCGGCGCCCTTCTTCCACTCTCTGCCTTCCCCACTTCCTGGCAAAAGGTCCTCAACGCACTACCATTTCGTTATCTTTATGCCTTCCCAATTGACGTCTATTTAGGAAAACTTACTATGCTAGAAATTGGCGTGGGTCTCTTTGTTCAAGCACTTTGGGTACTGTCTTTCTATATTATCTTAAAAATCATCTGGCACTTTGGAATCCGTCGCCACGAAGCCTACGGAAGTTAGCAAACCAGAGAATCCTTTAGGGTTTGCGAAGCAATCCCTAAAGGTTTCGATCAAAAAATCATGAAAAGATACATAAAACTCTACTTACAATTTATAAAAAATGCCTTTATCAAAGAATCTATGTTTAGGGTGAACTTCATCTCCCACACTATCGCGGAACTGATTAACGTAACTATTGGAGTTCTCGGGTTACACATCATTTTCGGGCAAATTACTTCCCTAGGCGGGTGGGATTACCAGGAAATTCTGCTTCTATATGGAACAGCTAATATTATCCGCGGATTGTACTTCGGCCCCTTCATCAAAAATATGCACGGGGTTGTCCAACACGTCCGAAAAGGTACCCTTGATTTTTCACTCTTATTCCCCGTATCATCCCAATTCTATGTCTCAACCCGTGAAATTCGATTATTCACCGTAACCCCTCTAGTAAGTGGCCTATTTATCATAATATATAGCCTTGGCAATCTTAACCTTTCCCCCTCAATACCAATCATTTTCACCTACGCATCTTTCATTTTCTGCAGTGTAATTTTGTGCTATGCACTATGGTTCATTAGCGTTACGCCAGCCATCTGGTTTCCTCAACTCAGAGAAATCCACGAAGTTTTTATCAGCCTCTACGGCTTCTCCCGCTACCCACCCGAAATCTTCAGTAGATCGGCAATGCTTTTTTTCACCCTTATCATACCTCTACTTATCCTAGCCGCCGTACCAACAAAAGTGCTCTTGAACAAAGCCGGCCTTTTTGAAACTTTCTGGCTCCCCACCGCCGCCCTCATTCTCCTTTACCTATCCAACCGCTTCTGGCATTTTGCCCTCCGCCACTACAACTCCGCCTCCTCCTAACCACCTAAACACTTCCAAAACACCACCCTGAATAAACTACTTATAAGGGCAACCTTATCTAGAGGCAGCCTCTAGATATCCCTTCACCAACAACAAAAAAACAATTAAAAGCTTTACAAAAGATAAAAGATTGAGTATCATTAACTCGATGGATAGAAACCCTTTAAGAACAGGGAGAATCTACCACATATACAACCGAGGAGTAGAAAAGCGCGAAACATTTCCTGACCCCAGTTACTACAAACGTTTTATTTTCCTCCTTAAGCATTACTTAAAATACGATTATCCTTACAGTACCCTACTAAAACGACTTAAACAGTCACAAACAGAGCCCAGCAAACAGACAATTCTAAAACACTTAGAACAAAAACGAATCAAGCCTCCAGTAGACATAATTTCCTTTTGCTTAATGCCTAATCATTACCACATTACACTTAAACAGCGAGTAAAAGATGGTATTTCTTTTTTCATGCACAAAATTGGCGTTGCATACACTAACTACTTTAATATTAGACTAGAAAGAACTGGCCGGTTGTTTGAAGGACCTTACAAAAGTGTTCTAATAGAATCAAATGAACAGTTGGTACATCTAACTCGATATCAACACATTAACCCACGTAAGCTCAGGCTGGAAAGCAAAAATAAACTAGTTGAGTACCCGTGGTCTAGCTTATCTACATACCTAGAAGAAAATTATGGCAATTTTATTAACCCCCAAGTTGTAACTAGCTTGTTTAAGTCCCCTAGAGAATACTTGGAATTTGTCATGGCTGAAGTCGACGAATTTGAGCCTCTACGTCTAGAAACAGTAGCCTTAGATGATGATTTTGGTTGGTTCCAAAAGTTCAGATCTCAAAAAAAGGCTTACAAAAAGCATTTACGAGAACAATTCAAGAACACACTGTAAAAACAACCTTATCTAGAGGCAGCCTCTAGATATTATTGTAACAATAGTCATAATAAGAAAAGGGTTTACTAAATAGGACTATGCTACAATTCACCCAATGGCGGCAATTGCAGTTAAAAATTTAAAAAAATATTACAGAGTTTTTCATAAAGAACCCGGACTAAAGGGTTCCCTAAAATCTTTAATTAAACGAAAGTACGTAAACGTAAAAGCGGTGGACGGGATCAATTTTTCAATTGACGAGGGGGAACTGGTTGGTTTTATCGGTCCTAATGGCGCAGGGAAAACAACAACCTTAAAATGTCTTTCTGGGCTCCTCTACCCTACCGCAGGCGAAGTGACCGTTCTAGACTACGAACCAAAAGACCGGAAAAACGAGTTTAAAAAACAAATTTCTCTGGTCATGGGACAAAAAAACCAACTCTGGTGGGATCTGCCGGCCCAGGAAACTTTTCGGCTGAATAAAGAAATCTACGAGGTTCCGGAAAAACAATATAGAGAAACTCTGAATGAACTTGTTGAACTTTTAGATATTGGAGAGATTTTAGACGTGCAAGTTCGAAAGCTTTCCCTGGGACAAAGAATGAAGTGCGAGCTGATCGCCTCACTCCTCCACCAACCAAAAGTTCTCTTTCTTGACGAGCCAACAATTGGTTTGGACGTAGTAATGCAAAAGAAAATTCGCGATTTTATTCAGGAATATAACAAAAGATACAAAGCAACAATTATTCTCACCAGCCACTACATGGAAGATGTCAGAAGCCTATGCGAGAGGGTAATTATGATAAACAAAGGCGCTCTTGCCTTCGATGGACCCGTTAAAAAACTAATTACTGATCACGCCACTTACAAAATATTAGTTGTGATCTTTGGAAATGATGTAAAAGAAAAAGACCTCGAGAAAATAGGTAAAGTAACTGAATTCACACCACATAAAGCAATTATTCAAGTTCCCAGAAAAGAAGCAACGGAAAGAGCAGCAAAACTACTTTCTGAATTTCCTGTAGACGATTTGTCTATTGATGAACCACACCTAGAAGAAATTATTAGAAAGATTTTTAATAACTATTAAAACCCAGTTCTTCGCCTTCCAAAAAAAAAAAAAAAAAAAAAAGCAGGGATACTCCTTCGAGCTTCCCTGCTCATGTTGAAAACTATATATACTGCCTTAATGCCAGCAACATTATAATCAAGTAGAAACCGACAGCACCGCATCCCGTTCCCCACTCCCTTCTTACTAATGCCGCATATGCAATTATCAGCAAGCCTACACAGATAACAGCCAAGATTGCAAGAATCGCGTACACCAGTATTGGAAACCTTTCCGGCAAGGGTATAAACATTGCAATCACTATATGTATCCCCAACAAGAAAATTATGACAAAACCAAAAACCACTCGCTGTAGATCTGCCTTAGTCACTCTCTAGCTCCTCCTTGTACTTTTCTTCAAGCCGGGAACTAAGCTTGAAAAATTCTCTCGACAACTCCGAATCCCTAACTACAAGAGCACTGCCCACACCACTCAAAATGCGAGGCAACAGCTGTCGATATAGCGCTTTATCGTGCAAAGCAATTTTTAATGCCTCACTATAGCAATTGAGCGCATCATCAACTGCTGACTCTGCTTCCCTTTCTAAATGAGCATCAGCAATAAGAGCCAAGACTTGAATCTCCTTAGCTCTATCACCTAAGGATCTAAATATCTCTAGAGCCTTAAATAGGGCTTCTCCCCTTTTACCTCGATCCCCTGTGTGCTCAGCCACAGCTGAAATTAACAAGTAAACCTCACCTCTCTTCTCAGGAGTATCTGCAACCTCCAAAGCTTCCTCTGCCTCTTTCAAAGCAGACTCAAAATCCCAATCTTCCAAACACCCTATTACCCGACCCACCCATTCATCATTCACCGCTATTACCCCCTCTTGTACTCTACATCTCAAACCAAACTATATATCCTGAACCTAAACCAAATTATAACCTATATATGAAAGGGTCGCAATGTATACACTACGAAGAAAGCTTTGAAGTAACAATCTGAAGCATTTTTTCCACCTTATTGTTCCATGAATTTTGACGAGCAATGCGCATACGCTTCTCTACTTTCTCCTTGGAATTTTCGTCTAATGCTTTTTGAATCAACTTACCAAACTCCTCGTCATCTCCAGCAATATAAGAAACGTCAGCAAAATCTTCGTAGGCAGGGAGATTGGTAACCACAGTGGGCAATCCAGCCGCCAAAGCATCCAAAAACTTAACCGGAAAACAACCCTTTACCGTATAGTCGTTTAGATTATAGGGAATAATGTAAACATCAAACCGGGCAAAAAACGCGGGCATTTCTTCATACGGACGTTCGCCAATAAAATAAACATTTTCAAGTCCTTTAAGGTCACAAAGATCAGGCTGGTCGCCCGCTACTCCAGTTGGTCCTACCAAAACTAAAGATTTTTCCGGATGGTCCTTAGCAACTCGAACAAGAAGAGGGAGGTTCACTTTGTAATCGTCAATTGCTCCGGTAAAGCCGATAATTGGTTTTGGTACTCCGGAAAATCCCGTCCTTTGAGCCGCAAGGACGGGACTTTCCTTTGGCAACTTTTCCTCGCCGGTTCTTCTTTCTTCTCCTTCATTTGAAATTTGAAATTTGTCCGCCGGCTCGCCTCGATTCGGTGAAGCGGGCTGGCGGGTTATAATTTCCGCTTTAGCCGCAGGGGCAAAGCGTGCATAGTCTCCCGCATTTCCCACGTAATAAACGTTGTCATTCCGCTGCCGGAGCTTCTCCGCCAAATTTTTAGTTGTTGCAAAAATAAGGTCAGCACGGCTCGCAATCTGCTCCTCCTTCTTCGCAATCTCATCAGAAAGCCCCAGCCGCTGGTAATTAGCCATAGAAGGATAATCATCCACACAATCATAGACCAATAACTTGTGTGGTATCTTCTCAATATACTCAATCATTGCTGGATTATAAACCCAAAGGATAGCTTCGCCATCAAAAAATTCCGGAACCCTCCTTTTCATTCGGTTAACGTTGAAACGAGTAAGGTTTGGTGATTCGGAAGGCACAGAGGTCAGAGGGGTAAAGACTTTTAAAGTAGCGATCGGCAAGGACAAAAGCCAGGTTCTAAGACCAGTCCCAGAACCTGGCTTTGGGGAATTGCCGACCGGAGCGTAAAACCCTGAAAGTAACCTTCCCAAACCCCAACGCCCTTGGAAAATTTGTTTTATTACTTTGCGAAAACGAATTGGAGGATCAATAAAAAGAACTCGATGCCCCCGCTCAGCCACCCGGGTAGCCACGTGCCATTTGTTGGTCTTTAAAGGGTAGTCGAAGAGTTGGTTAGAAAGAAAAATAATTTTCATTGGAAAAATTTCAAATTAAAAAGCTCAAATGTCAATTCAATGTCAAAACCCAAATTACAAAACAGAAAACCCTTACTTTTTCTTCTTACCTAGCAAAATAGCTGAAAATATCAAAGTTAATTCCTGTGCCTCCTGCCAAAGAACTTTACATTGCTTAGAGTAGCGTGGCGCTGCTTTTGAAATCATTCTCAGTCAATGCTTTGTTTCCTTTGCTTCCTTCTTACACAAAGCTATTTTATGCTTGAAATCTTTTTTTGACTCTGCACCATCAGCCTCCATATAATTTGCCCCAATGCTCGTTCCTGCTCTAACCACATGACTAACCAACACTCTATTTATTGTTCCACTTTAATCTTTCTAGCAAAATCAATAATAGCTTCTCCAAATTTAGCTGTTCTCTCCTCAAGATCATAATAGCTCTTCTTTGAATTTTGACATCTGTCATTCATTTGATATTTGGATTTTGAAATTTGAACTTCATAAAACTTATCTTACCAAACTGGTTGGCTTTCCTTGCAGTTTTGCAATTAGCCGTCGCACGTAATAAAGCATCTCGCTGTTCTTGACTGACCAAAGCCAAGCCTGCTGATCAGGCCCCTCATCAAACAAGTTGTGCCAAACACCATCAAAAAAAGCTATCCCTGCAAGCTGAATTCCCACTGACCATACAGCTGCCAAGTAAAACCAATATTTTAACTTATTCCAATACTCAGATTTAACAAAAGGTACCCACAAAAAGGCAAGAAAAGGAATCATATCACTCATCATCCGATATCCAAAAGCCCAACCACCATACCAATGGTACCACTTGCCGACGACAAAGGAATGGACAAACACGCACAGAAACACAAAGTAAAATAAAACAAGTTTCCCCCGCGCTTCTATACGTCGGCAAATTCGAAGCACGAAATCCGAAATCCTAAACAAATCCGAATTACCTAAATTCAAATTTTCAAAACGTTTTGAATTTTTGTCATTTGAATTTTGTATTTGTTTAGGATTTAGAGTTTCGGATTTAGGATTTTTATCAGCTAACTCATCAGCGACTAAAATCCATACACTCACAAACGAAAACAGAAAAACGGGCGAATAGATTAGCACGCCTTTGCTTGGAGAAAACCAAACTCCTAAAAACCCCTGTGGAAAGGGTGCTGTCCAATTGGAACCAACTTGAGAAGCATAACCAGCAAAAACACCTTTATGCATACCAGGGACAGCCAAAAAAACAGCAACAGGAAAAAGACCAAGAGAAACATATTTTAAAAAATTAACCCAACTGTAACGAAGTAGAAAATACAAAGACAGCAACAAAACTGCCACAGCTCCTGTTGGACGAGCAAGAGTTGCCAAGCTTAAAAAAAGTCCCGACCAGGGTGCTTTATTTGGAGAATCAAATCCCAAAACAAGGAAGTACAAAGCCAAAGAAAGCATAAGCTGACTAGCAGTATGCTGCCACAAGCCCTGGGAAGTAAGAGCAAAAGAGCACGTGCCTAATGCGTAAACCAACGCAAGAATCACAGGTCGCCTTCCGCTTACCGCCATCCGCCGAAAGATCAAATATATAAACACTGCAGATAGCGCAACAATAAAAGAGGCGGAAATGTGGCCAAGCAATGCTACAGTTTCAAAAGTAACTGGTAACCCTAGTTGGAGAGGAACAAAATAAACAGGAATAGCAAGTAATCCTGTAATAACAGGAAAAGCGGAATAAAAATGACCATCAACTACTCTTAAATAAAAGGGAATACTTTCCCCGTCTGGATGAGGATGCTCAGAAATGAGCATCTCAAAGTACTCATCCAAATCGAGGTTTCCCTCTACACTGACCGAAGCAGGTATAAATAATGCTGGCAATGTATCGTGACTTTGAATAGCGGTATCGTTAATACCCGTTTTACAAACAAAAAACCAGGAAAAGAAAAATATAGAAAAAGAAATTACAAAAACAAAAAACGCTCTAGAAAAAAAGATGTCTTTTAAATCCATATATATCCTATTTTACCAAAGATAATCACCTCCTCAAACTTCAAACAAACGTGGAGCACTTACTTGGGGTCACTCTTGTATATTTTTAAAAATCCAAACATAAGGACCGCGGCGAGTTGGTTTTTCGTTACTATACTCCTGAACTAATTCAAAACCATTATCAGCCATTTTTTCCAGCATATAATCTTGTTTTTCATTAGTAACAAGCACAAAATCGTATTGCCCAAACTTATCCAAAATACTAAGCTTTTTGTATGTCTTATACTTTACACCTTCTACAGTTAATTCAATAGTTTCTGTTCCTACAATTGCAACCCTAGATCCCAGCGAAACATTTTCACCTACCCATTGACTAGCTTGCGTTCTCGTATCTACACGTGAATATACCAACCCAGTGTAAAAAGAGCGATACAAAGGAACTACAAAAACAAACAAGATAAGTGCAAAGAGTACGCTACGCGCGGAAATCCCAAATGTCCCACCTTCGCCGCCCCTATTTTTGATCTGTCGTTTTGAAACTTGAGATTTATTTAGATTTTGTGATCTGGTGCTTGGTACTTCTGCCGAATTCCATAAATAACTAGCAAAACGACCGATTTTTGCTGTAAATCTTCCCACTACCAATGCAAGAAACGGGTATACCGCTAAGAAATAGTGAGGATTAAACTTCTTCCCCCGCATAACAAATAAACAATAAAAAACAGGAAAGAAGAGCAAAAAAGCAAGTCTCGCTAATTGCCATGAAAAAGCACTTTGGCAAGACCCGTCCTTGCAAACATTCATTCTGACAGGTAATTTAAATTCTATCTTAATAATCTTTTTAAGTAGTAAACATAAAAACTCACCAATTGAAAAAAGGACTATTAAATAAAGGGTCCAAGAAAGATCCTTAGGTAAAGAACTTAAATATTTAAAATTGGCAAAATACTCCGCCCAGCTGGAAACACTACCAGTTTCTTCTAACAACCAAAGAAAACCCCGCCCATACTCATAAGACCAAAAGGTTTTAAAATCAAAAAGAATGTAAGGAGTACCAAGAAAGAAAACAAGTAGAGCAGAGAGCCCAGAAACAAAAACTTTCAAAAGCTTCTTTGAGAAAAAAGTCGCAACAAACTTTGTTTCTTCTCCCTGGCTTTTTAACCAAATTTGCAAACAGTGTGCCAAAACAATAACTAACAAAATAAAGACACCGTTATACTTAGTTGAAGCAGCCAACCCTGCAAATATTCCAGCAAAAATATAATTGCGCCAAGCAGAACTTTTTAAAACTTTCGCCGCAAAATACATGGACCAAGCAAGCCAAAACACCATAGGAACATCAACTGTTGCCAAGTGAGAATCTCTTACATGGAGTGGAAAGACCGCAAACGCCAAAGCAGAAAGCAAAGAAGCTATATTACTAAAATCACCGAACCAACGGCCTAGGAAAGACCCGTCCTTGCGAGAGCTGGATTGACGGCCCGCCAAATCTCCCCCGCCGCATTCCTCAGCCCCAGGGGCTGGGTCTGCAGAAGCCCCAGGGGCTTCTCCTGCGACAACCTCCTCCCCTACAAACAAAACCCTCCCTGTAAGATACACAGGAACAATAGTCAGCGCACCAAGAAGCGCATTAAAAACACGCACAATCAAGTAATAGATTGCGGGGTCTTTCCAAAAGAACGGGATTATCTGCATCAAAAGAAGTTGCAAACCCACAATCTGAAAAAAACCGCGAACTAGGTAAAAAAAAGCTAAAACACCAAAAGAAAGATAAAAATGCAAATGAGGCCAGTCAAAATGTCCAGGATTAGGATTAAAACGAATCCCAATAGCACTCCGAACCAAAGCTGGTTCATCTATATTATAAATAAACGGCCAACCGTGCCAGATACCGAAAAGACGAAGAATAAGAGCAAGAACAAAAATGACTAAAAGAAGTCTGTCTATTTTTATTTTCTTAAGCATAAGCTACAAAAAATTAACCCAATTAAACTCGAGAGGAGGTTGAAACAGATTCCTCAACTTCTTTTGGAGGTGGGGTGCCATTTCCAAAAGCTTCTAGCGCATAAATTAAACCTCCTACCAAGGAGATCACAAACCTCATTGCGTGATAAACAAGGGAAGCAGCCACAGCGCTTTCACCAGCAACTCCTAGCAAAGGAAAGGCGCGCGAAAATAAAATATCCTGAACTCCCAAACCATTAAAAGAAATAGGAAGAAAGGCAATAAAATTAATAAGCGGCAATACAAAAAATGCCTTGCCCAAAGGAGGGTAAAGATCTAAAGCACGAAAAGCTAAAAGTTGCGCTCCTACAGAACAAAGCTGAACCCCAAAAGAAAGCAAAAAAGCTTTCAAAAGAACTCTATACTTATTTTGATAAGCATAAATAAGTCCTTGAAACTCGGCGATTTTCGGATGCCAAGGAGAAGCAAACTTCAAAAACCACAAACCAATCGCAGCCAAAACTAAAAAAGCAAGAAAAACGCCCAAACCTCTAATTCCCAAAAAACTAATTAATCCAAAAGAAGAAAGGCAAAAAAGTGCGAAAAGACCCACAAATCTATCCATAAAAGTAGCCGCTATGCCCTGAACACCGTCTCCAAGCTCCTTACCCAAGCGGTACATCTTATACGCATCCCCTCCTACACTAGAAGGCATAAAATTATTAAAAAATCCCCCTAGATAATAAAACTTAAGAAGAGTTAAAAAAGAAGGAGAGTCCTCTTCAAGAAGTACACTCCAACGGACAGCACCAATAAAGTAGTTGAAAGCAACAACAGCCGCACCGAGAAGGAAAAAAGCAAGATTTGCAGTAGCAATTGTTTGCCAAAGCTCACCAAAATCTACCAAACGAGAGAGCAGAAAAAAAAGCCCAACACTAACTATTACTTTTATAATTGTTTTCTTCATTGGAAGATAGGTCCGATAGGACTAATACGACTAATCCAAAAACTCCCTCACCGCATAAATTTTCTTGTTTTGCGACTCAAAATAAGTCCGCATCACTATCTCACCCAAAAGACCCATGGTTACAAACTGCACACCCAAAACCATCAACAGCACAGCTAGCAGAAGAAGGGGTCTCTGTCCAATTGATTGATTCAACCCAAATTTCACGTACGTCAAATATAACGAAAAAACAAATCCCAAACCTCCAAGCACAACACCTAGCAGTCCAAAAAACTGAATTGGTCTTGTACCATAACCCAAAAGAAACTTAAGAAGAACCAAATCCAAAAGAACACGTACTGTACGTGAAAACCCATATTTAGAAGAACCAAACTCTCGCGGCTGGTAGTTTACCGGGACCTCGGCAATTTTAGCTCCGTAACGAGTTGCAATTGCAGGAACAAACCGATGCATTTCCCCGTAAAGCTCAACATGCTCCAAAACTTCCGCCCGATAAGCTTTGAGAGTACACCCTGTATCATGAAGTTCAAGTCCTGTTACTCTTCGGACCAGAAAATTAGCTATCTCAGAAGGAACACGGCGGACAATCTTTTGAAGTAACCCTCCAACCCACCGGTTTTGCCGCCAACCAGAAACAATATCATAACCCTCATCAAGCTTATCCAAAAGCTTTGGAACATCATTTGGATCATTTTCTAAATCTGCATCAATAGAAACAACCACGTCGCCCTGCGCATAATCAAAACCTGCAGCCAACGCAGCAGTCTGCCCAAAATTTCGGCGAAAATCAACTACCTTAAAGCGGGAGTCCTGCTTATGAAGCTTTTTTAGAACTCGCAAAGAATCGTCGCTAGAACCGTCATTTACAGCAATAATTTCGTACTCCTCATCTATCTTTGATAAAGTCTTAGTTAAACGGTCATAAAGCTTCCCGAGACTTTTCTCTTCATTATAAATTGGTATAACTACTGACAACATATTAAAAATTTAACTCCTCTCGGAACATGTCCCCATAGCCCTGCCTTACCGGCAGGCAGTTTTAGCGAAGGGGGTTATAAATAAGTATTATTACAGAAATCATCAAAACAAGAATAACATAAACTAAGCGCACCTCCAACTGTAAAATAGGCAAGAACCAGCTAAAGTCGCTTATTTATAAGCTCGCAAACTCTACTAAATTTTAATATCCCAAACCTGTCCACAAAATAAGCAAACGCAAGAAAAATCACGATAAAGAACAAAGCTTTAAAAACCAAACTAGAAAAAACAAGATACAAAGCAAAAAGAGGTATAGAAATAATCATTAGCACAACAGTCTCCCGCCTAAAAATGCTAATTCCGGGATAGCGCAAAAGAGCAAAAGCTTGCCAAAGTAGTGCTAAATCGCTTCCCAGAAACATCGCATATGCCATTGCATAAAGACCGTCTGGTAAAACAAAAAACGATACTGCAGTTCCCACCAATAGAATTAAATAAGAAACAATCATGTCTCGAGTCATCTTAGCTGGAATTAATATACTAGAATTAATAATATTGACAAAAGAATAACACCAAAAAGCAACAACTAACCAAGGAACAAGAGGCAAAGTAGCATTATATTTACTTCCTACTACTATGTAAAAAAGCTCAGGAGACCAAAAAACAGCAGTAGCAGCAGAAAATGTAATAAAAGCAAAAATCTTCTTAAAATTAGAATCAAATTCTTGCCTAAACTTCTCCAGCCCATCCCCAAAACTTTCTGAAAAAACAGGAAGATTAACTGCAGTTACCGCATCGGACGCAGTCATAAGTTTGGTTGCAAAAAACAAACCAAAATTAAATATACCCAAGTCCGAAGCGCTAACTACTCTACCTAACGCCAACGGCCCGAATTTTTCCCAAAGAGTAAATAAAATTTTAACAATATAAATAGAAAAACCTACAGAAAAGATCCGTTTTCCATAAACAATAAGCCGATTCCATCCTAAATTACGAAACAGTTTTTGAACCAAAGCAGGAAACTGTTTCAGAGGAAACGCTAAATAACCAAACTGTTTACTGAAACAATCAATTGCCAAAACAAAAAGAGCAAAAGAATGAATTATGGCTAGACCCAACATTGCCCAAAAGTAACCGTAAAACCCAAATTTTAAAATTAAAGGAATATATAAAGCCAAGCTGACTAAAGCAATTGCTACTTGAAAAACAAACAATTGCTTAAATCTCTTAAAACCTGAAAGCACTGCATCAAAAATACCCTGAACAGACTGAACAAAAAGTGTTACTGCAAAAATCCTAATTGGAAAAGCAATCTCTGGATGAGAGTAAAACTTCCGAGCAACCAAGGGAGCAGAAAAGAAAAGAACAAGAGAAAGCAAAACAGCCACACTTAACCGGATAAAAAAAGATGTAACAAAGATCTGGAATTTTTCGCGCACGTCCTCATTCGCAGCAATTTCCCTAATTGTTCCCGAAACCAAGCCCAAGTGCAAAAGAATTCCAACCACACTTCCCAACGAGGTAACCAAACCAACCAACCCGTACTCTGCTGTGGAAAGATAACGGACAACAAAAATGCTTTGCAGAATACCAATGCCCATGGCTGCAAAGCGCGAAATCATACTAAAAAATTGCCATTTAACTAATTTAGTCATCTCTATATACAAAACATTTGAAAAAAATAAAATAAATCCTTATTTCACAATTACCTGCCCTAACTCTACGGCGTCCTTCAGCTTAACATTTCCTGACATTTCTGTGGGAATAAGTTCATACCAACCAAGACAAATTTTATAAATCCCCGGAGAAACATTTTGCGGAATTTCTAATGTTTGCTCAAAGCGAGATAAGTGCACATCCCTGCCAAGTGGCAAGAAAATTCCGTACACAGCATCGTAAAAACTAGTAAATTTTTCTCCGTTGGGAACCAAAGCCACAAAGGGCATAGATCCTAAAGAGTTTCCACAAGGCTTGGTTTCATCTGCAAAAGAACATCTCCATCCTAGCTCAAAACTAAACTCCTCGCCCTTCATAACTTCCTCCGGAGCAGAAAAATTACGAACAACAATATCGCGACTTAACCAACCATAATCCTCCTCTACCCGTGGTTCAAGCTCTTGATAAAGACTAGCTGACAAACCATTTTCAAATACAACCAAACCATTTCCGGAAAGACCAACCCCAAAAGAATCGCTTTCCTCTAAATCCCAAAGCAGTTTACGCAAAAGTTGAGAAATACTTTTTTCACT
This sequence comes from Patescibacteria group bacterium, assembly GCA_034659915.1. Classification (NCBI taxonomy): domain Bacteria; species Patescibacteria group bacterium. The sequence goes on along the minus strand of JAYEID010000002.1, from coordinate 48,813 downwards.
ACTTCCCGAAAACTTAGGAGGACCGCTAAGATCCACAACCGCGTATTTGGAATCCCGCCAGCGTAAAGGAAAAAAATTATAATTATCTCTAAATACCAGCTTTGCCCCAAGAGAATTTGGCCCACTTATGGATCCTGATTTATCCTTTAAATATTCAAAAACCAAATCGTACCCACCACTATGACGGGGGTTTAGAATATACACACTAGTAGCTTTTCGCGGCTTTAATACTTGCTTTGCAGGTTCTTCAGTAGCTCCAACTTCATCCCGATCACCGCTATCTGTCACAGGTTCTTTATCACTTGCCGCAGAAGACTCCCGATCCCCGTCACCAGAACTCGTGCCACCCAACAGAGCAGCAAGCCTTTCCAATTCTTGCTCTTCTGCCCATTTCCTAACCACTAGCAAGACATCGCTTCTACCAATTACCACTGGGTTAACCACAACAGGATTTTCTGCATTCCATGCCACAAAAACTGAAAAAACAAAAACTGCCAAAGCTGGCAAATATTCTAACTTATAACTACCTTTCCGTAATAACTTTTTCACTCTATCTGCACCTAGAACAGCAGCATAAGCTACAATTGGAATGATTAAAGAAATATAATGTAAAACACCATAGTGGCGGTGGGTCATAAAAGCGCCCTGCGAGAGAACATTTATCAAATACTGGGGAACAGCCAAAATAAGCGCACCGGGAGCAAATAGCGGCAAAAATCCCCAAGGAAGCAAAATTCTTTTTAAATACTTCCAATCAAAAGCTGCAGAAAGAAATAAAAAAGGCTTTCTAATAGGAAAAGTAACAAGATCAATCAAACTATCCCCCAAGTGCGCATAACGAGAAATAAAAGGGTTCTCCCGCAAATCTACCCCCAATTCTGCTCCCAACCCCAACTGTTGCATATACACTTCTGCACTTTGAATCCGCGCCTCACCAAAAGCAGGAGAAACAACAAAAAAGTATCCAACAAACCAAAGCACTCCCACAGAAAATAAACCCCACCCCAATTTAGCTTGCTTCTTTACAAATACTGCGTACAAACCCAAGAGAGCAATAAAAAGCGATGTCTGCTCCTTAGAAATAAGCACCAAAAAAGCCATGAGCAAAAACCAAATTAAATCTCGCTTTTTCAGGCTCTTAGAGTACTTGTCCAAGAAGTAAAAACTAAGCAGCACAAAAGGAATAGCAAAAGTTATACCGTGAAAAGCATCCAAAGCTAAATAACCAACATCTGCATTAAACAAGTAAGCAGCGGCAAAAAGAAAAGAAGCAAATTCGGAAAAATTAAACTCCTGCGCAAGCAGATAAATAACCACCCCACTTATTGATAAAGCAAGGCACTGAGCAACAACCAATACCAAAGGAGTCTTAAAAATAGTAAAAAAAGGAACAAAAAGGAGAAGGATAAAATCAGCGTGGTTTGAAAGTCGGCTGATCTGCGCACCAAATTCATTTGTATACACAAAAAAGTCACCTTGAAGTGTGTTATAAACAACCTGGGCAGCATTACCCAAATCAAACTTTCCAATATTGTAATTGTTGTACCAAAAAAAAGCTAACCGGAGCGCCACTGCCAAATGCAGTCCAACAGCAATCAAAACCAAAATTAACCAGAAATTTTTCCTAATAAATAATTTTAAATCCATTTTAATAAATTCTTATTATTCGTAGCTACACCCCAAAAGTACTCAGCGCGCCTGGTAAATATTATATACAGGAGTGTTGTTAACCTCTATCACCTCAACAAGATCAAAAAGCTCAGGATCTATTTCCAAATTACGCTCCGACCAAACAGGAAGAATAATAAAGTCTGCGGTGCTCAGCCCTTCCACATCTTGCGTATCTCGTACATATCCAGGCAAAAATAGTCGAAACTGCCCAGGATTAAAAGTATAAACAACAGGAGTTTTTTCCAATTCCAAGCTATTAAAAAATTCACCTACTCGAGAAGCGCCAAACACCCAATCAGGCTGTATTATACCCACAGTACCTTCCAAACCCTCAGCCAAAGGCGAGCGGTAAGCTAAATAATCCGGAAACAACCCTCGAGTAGAACCCATAAAGGCTACAAAAAGCAACAATGCCACTACTACATTAAATCTAGAAATCAAAACCTGTTTGAGATTTGAAAATCCGAGTTCAAACCTTTTCAGCCAAACAACCAAGATTTTCTTGGCATTATACAGGCCAACGCCACCCAATACAGCCAAGGCTGGGTACAAAGGCAAAGAATATCTTTCTAGCTTTTTGGAAGGAACAGATATAAAAATGTAAAAAAGAATGACAAAAAGAGAAAAAGCCACTGTCAAACCCTTCTTTTTTAAAACAACTCCCAACTTTTCTTTTTGACATAAAGACCTTAGAGTTTTTGCAGTACAAGAAAAAACCTCATAAACAACCAGAACCAAAAGCCACGGTGACAACCGAATCCACAAGCTCATTAAATAAAACAAGGGTCCAGGATCTGTAGTCCGTTGACCAAAAAAGTAGTTTCCGTGCCCGCCAAATCCTTCCAAAGTAATACCAGAATAATAAAGTTGAAGAGTTTTTAGAGGCTGCACCCACATTACCGGCCAAAAAGCAGTGAAAGTTGCCGCAAGCACCAAAATCCAAATCCCAAATGACAAAAAATATTCCTTCCACAAAGAGGCCGCCGGGAAAACCTCCAAGGTTTCTGCGGATTTAACCTCGGAGATTAGAGAGGCGGCTGGACGAACCCTTTTTAAAAATAATTCCAATAACACAAACAGACCCACAAAAGGAATAAGAAATAAGGCGGTGCTTTTAGTAAGCAAAGCCAGGCCAGCAAACACCGCGGAAAGCATCAAACACACTAGCAAGGGAAAACCGCTGCATGGAAAGCCCCAGGGGCTAGGTCCGCAGAAGCCCCTGGGGCTTGGGAATGCGGCAGTTCGATTTAACCTCCGGAGTTGAGGAATTGGCTGGCCTTCATCACCGCCGCTGACCTCCCTATTTTGATTCCCCGAAAACTCGAAATAGCACAGGAGTGCCAACACAGAAACAAACATAAACATGGAAAGTAGCCCATCAAGATGAAAAATCCTAGTGTGAGCCAAAAAATGAGGTTCAAAAGTTAAAAGCAGCACAGCAAAAAAAGCAATGGTAGTGTTTGTCAATCTCCGCAAAAGGTAAAAAGCAAAACTAAAAAGAGCGGCAAATACCAACACAACAAAAAACTTCTGCACAAAGTGCAATTCAAATACTTGCTGATCTCCGCTAGGTAAAGAACCGCGAAATAAACTGTTAAATGCGTTGTACACTTTTATCCCCACAGTTCCAATCCACATCAGCGTAACCCCAGGATGCGAAGACTGGACAGTTTGTGCAAAGTCTAAACCAAACAAACCACTACAAAAATTATAGGAACGCGCTTTCCAACGAAAAGCATCTGCGTTGAAAATTCCCGTGCCAAGCTTTGGCAAGCGCAAAAAAACAGAGAAAAGAAAAATAGAAATTTCACGCCAGAGCTTCTTTATCTTCACACCTCTATTAAAGCACAACTAGAACTACCAACCAAATATGCTATTCTTACCCTAATGAAAATACTTTTAATTTCTTCCAGATTTTTTCCTTTTACTGGAGGGGTCGAAAATGTTGTTTTAAATCTGGCAAAAGAATTTAAAGCAAAGGGTCATGAAGTATTAGTTATTGCTTCCCAAATGGGTAAGGCAAAAGAGAAAAAAGCTCAAGTGGACGGCATAGATGTTCAACGAGTCTGGTTAAACTTACCGCGATCACTTCTGGGTTTCCTTGCGTTCCCCTTTCGTTTCCTAACCGGTCTAACCAATCTCGTTCGACTTGTTTCTAAATATAACCCGGACATTGTCAACTACCACTTTCCGGACGATTCCTCGGTCTATGTCTGGTTAGCGTTAGCCGCAGGAGAAGCCCCAGGGGCTTCTGCGGACCCAGCCCCTGGGGCTGAGGAATGCGGCGACCTATTCTCACCCAACCCTGCACCTCTAATCCTCAACATCCACGGCAATGATCTACAAGTTTTTGGAAAAAAGCTGTGGTACCGGTTCTTCCTAAAAAAACTAATTAACCGCGCAAGAAAAATTATTGTTAACTCCGAATACATAAAAGAAGACCTTACCAATAACTTTCCCCAAGCCGAGAAGAAAATTGAAATAATTGCTAACGGTGTTGACCAAAAATTTTTCCAAATCGGAGACCTTTTAAAAAGTAAAGTCCCGTCCTTACAAAAAGGACGGGACTTATCACCCACAAAATCATCCTGCACCGGCTGCCCCTTAGCCCAAGTAGGTGCCTGCGCCGCCGCAGGAGAAGCCCCTGGGGCTTCTTTTCCGCAGCCCCAGAGGCTAGGGAACCTGCCTTGCCGGCAGGCAGGTGCGGCGGTTGAGAAGTTAGCCGACCCTCAAAAATTGGCGAGTCTTTCCCCCTACATTCTTTACCTCGGCCGTCTAGTACCAAAAAAAGGTGTGGATACCTTAATCAAAGCCTACGCAAAAGTAGAAGACGAGTTGAACAGTAATTTAGTTATTGTCGGCGACGGTACCAGCCGCAAAGAATTAGAAAAATTAGTAAAAGTAAAAAACCTAGAGGAAAAAATCAGCTTTGTGGGATTCAAATCAGGGATCGAACTGCTTCAATACATACAAAACGCAAACTTTACAATTATCCCCTCGTACAGAGAACCCTTCGGCATTGTTGCCTTAGAGTTAGCAGCAGCAGGTAAACCAATAATTGCCTCTAAGACTGGGGGCCTCGCCGAAATACTTGAAGATGGAAAAACCGCACTTCTCTTCGAAACTAAAAACGCCGAGGAACTCGCGGAAGAGATGATAAGATTAGAAAAGAATGCAGAATTACGCAGAAACTTAGCAGAAAATGCGAAAGAAATGGCGAAGGGTTATAGGTGGGAAGCTGTTGCAGAAACTTATCTAGAAACTTTTCAGGGCAACAGATCCATTTCGAGGTCTGCCGAGAAATCAAAATAGGAAAAATCTTTCTTTTGTGATTTCTCGCTCTAAGAATCACTCGAAAAGGGAAATAAACCTATCACCCATTTCGAAATACTCTGAGAAATCAAAATAGGAATAAATCCTTTTATTGTGATTTCTCGCTCCAAGAATCGCTCGAAAAGGAAGAAATAAAATGTTTTTCATTTACATACTTAAACTTAGAACTGCACGATATTATACTGGGATGACCAACGATCTAAAGTTAAGATTCTGGAAGCACCACAATGGCCTTGGCCCTAGTTATACCAAAACAAGAAGACCGTTGAAATTAGTTTATTTTGAAATGTGTGATACTAAAAGAGAGGCCCTGAAACGAGAAAGGCAAATCAAAGACTATAGCCAAAAGAAGAAGGAAGATCTAATCGACAATATGTCAGAAGAAAGAAAAAAACAAATAGAACATCTGAATGAAACAATTAAGACAACTTGGAAAGAACCTTGAATCTACAATTCCCTTTTCGAGGCCTGGGGAGAAATCAAAATAGGGATCTTCTTATATTGTGATTCCTCAGTCGGGACTCCTTCGAAAAGGTAAGTAACCCTATGGACCATTTCGAACGAATCCCAACAAAGCGGAAAGTCTCATTAAGTCAAAATAGGAATAAATTCTCTTACTGTGATTTCTCGCTCCAAGAATCGCTCGAAAAGGGAAAAGAGATTTTTAATTAACTCGAAATAGAAAATGAAAAAACTAAAACTAACACAAAAGATAACACTTATCATCACGCTCGCCTACTCCGCCTGGGTTCGGTTGCAGGATTTAGGATACGCGGAATACCAAGGTGACGAAATTCTTACTCTAGACTTCCGTTACTTTCAGGGCAGCTTTATTCAATACCTCCTGAGCCGCGATAAAGGCCCTTTACAATTTGTTATCAATTGGTTGACATATAACTTAACAGGTACCTGGGAAGAATGGATAATTCGCCTGCCTTACGCCCTTGCTGGTATTGCCTTTGTCTATGTACTTTTCGAAGTTACACGAAAGCTCACAAAAAACAATTGGGCAGGCATACTTAGTGCAGCACTAGCAGGAACTAACGGTCTGTTCATTGCTTTTTCAAGGATTACCCAATACCAAGCCTTTGTGCAGTTGTTACTTGGTTTAATTATCTTATTTCTCCTTGCTGTTGAGAACAAAAAGGCTGGCCAAGGAAAAGAACCAGGTTCTAAGACCGGTCCCAGAACCTGGTTCTGGGGAATTGGGCAGCTTCCACTAGCAGGATCGTTGTTTGGAATTGCAAATATAAAATCAAAGCCGGGCGATTCCCCGGCCGCCGCAGGAGAAGCCCCTGGGGCTTCTTTGACTGCAGCCCCAGGGGCTGGGGAATGCGGCTACTTTTGTTTAGCCGGATTACTCTTCGGAATTGCAGTACTCGCCCACTACGACGCGCTAACCTTCCTTGCCTTTATTTGCTTCTATTTCGGAAAAGATCTAATATCCCGTGTCATTCTGAGGAGTGAGTCTCCAAACGACGAAGAATCCCCCGCGACTAAAGACCACCTACAACAAAGCACGCAGCATACAGCAGAGGATTCTTCGGCCTCCCAGCAGCCCGGGAGACCTCAGAATGACTGCAATTCTATAAAGCTTGGATTTTGGAAAAAGAAAGCCCTAGCCTTCTTCACACCTTTTCTAATTCTAACAGCAAGTTTCTACGTTCCCTTTTTTCTAAACTCCACCGCCGGAGAAACCTCAAACTATTTGCAAAGAAGAGTCCTAGGGAGTGGTTTCATGCCCCGCACCCTTTATAGCAAAATTCTTATGAAATTCTATATGCCGAAAGAGATGATTTTTGCGTTGGTAATTCTTTCTTGCCTTTCTCTATATTTCATCATTCGCAATTCTCAATTCCCTCTTCTCAAAAATACATCCGCTTTCCGCACACCGCTCTCCGCCTTCCGCAAACTAATCCCTATCACCTATTACCTATTACCTGTTACCTTAATTTTCACCTTCTGGTTTTCTACCCAATGGATCAAACCGCGCGGATCCACTTTAATGTTTTACACTTTAACCCTAATTACCCTTGGCGTTCTTTTCTTTACCCCAAAAATTGATAAAATCAAAGCCAGCCTTTTTGCCTGGTTTCTAGCTTCTTCTTGTTTTTACTTGTTCTTCAACAAAACTCCCCGCACCCATGTTTATATTATCTTTATCCCCTTGTTTATCCTTTCAGGTTATACGATTGCGAAAACCTTTTCCCTTCTCAACGCAAAGTCTAGAGCTGGCCAAGGAAAAGAATCAGGTTCTAAGACCGGTCCCAGAACCTGGTTCTGGGGAATTGGGCGGGCAGTCCAACTTATTACAGTATTAGTCGGTATCTATATTACTACTACAACGCTAACCTACAACCACAAAATCTTCGTCGAAAAAAGACCCGAATATATGTGGGGAAGTAAAAAAGTTTTTGGTCGAGAAATGATTAGTATTGACAAAAATCTTGCCAACAAAGTCCAAGGAATCTTTGGTTTCCCACACAGACGTGGTTGGGAAAAGATAGCAAAGCTTTACAAAAACGGTTGTTTAACAGGGAGCTACAGTACCAACGAGAAGGCTCGCATTCCCGCTTTTTACCTTGGAAAAGAACCAATTGCAGACCAAGAAAACGTTTTTGAAAAAGACGCAGATAATATAATTATAGTCGAGGCTCCTATCAGCTGGTACTACGAAAGTCTAGACAAAACTCTGGATAGCTACATAGAACTAAAAACATACTTCATCGCTAACCACCCAATAACCAAAATCTACGGGAAAGAAAGTACATACCCAAACGGCAAAACGCTCTGCGAATAGTATTTTGCAAGGACGTTTGCAAGGACGGGTCTTGCGAGCCTTAATCTTATGCCTTATCGAAAAACTATTTTCCACAAAGGTGGCTACTACCACATTTACAACCGCGGAGTTGAAAAGCGTACAATTTTTGTAGATTACGCCGATTATAAAAACTTCACAAACATACTCCGATACTATTTAATATTAAGAGAAAAGGGAAAGGAAAGTCCCGTCCTTTCCGCAAGGATGGGACTTTCCAACTTGGGCAAATTTAGAGAAAAAGTTAGTCTAATTGCTTACACACTTATGCCCAACCACTTCCACTTTATCCTCAAACAACTAGACCAAGAAAAAAGCATAAGTAACTTTATGAGAACAATTGGCACCACTTATGTAATGTACTTCAATCAAAAATATGAGCGTGTCGGGTCCCTTTTTCAAGGAAGATTTAAAGCACGCGAGGTAGCAGACGATGCAGATTTACTAAACCTCTCCAGATATATTCATCTTAACCCGTGTCAATCCGGCATAGTTAGAAACCCAGAAGATTACCCGTGGTCCAGCTATCACATTTACATTGGCAATGAACCCAACAACCTAATCAATACCAATCCTACACTGGACCAACTCCCAGAACCAAAAAACGTAGAATACAAGAAATTCACAGAAGCCCCAATAACCGAACCAGAAAAACTCAATCTGAAATATTTAATGCTAGATTGACTTTTTCCTATAAAAACAGTAGCTCGCAAGACCCGTCCTTTCATATCGTCCTTTCATATCGCAAAAAAAGGCCGGAGCCCGGGACGCGAACGTCCAAAACTCCGGCAATATATTCTTCGCTACTCAGCTCTACCTTGGTGACTCAAAATCCAAATGGAACTCCCGGATCGGATGCTTAAGTCGCGACTTTCTTCCCAACCATTCCCCCGCACGCCTCCGAACTCCCATAATAGCTAGCTCGGAAAAAGGATGGTGCCAAGTAAAAGCTCCCTCAAAGAGCATCACACTCGACGAATAATTGTACTTTCTAGTCTCAAAGGAAAGCAACGCAGCGCCTTCCTCATCTAGAAACTCCTTGAACCTACACAATTCCAGCTCCTCTACTGAAGCACGCGGGAGCCCACCAAAAAGACTTACTCTTGACTCCGCTTCGTAAAGAGGATTCAATGGATCGAAAGGTAGTGGGTACTTTTCTAGCACAAAAAGTGCGAACTTCTTGCGAACAAGGCTCACAACCCCTGTCACCACATTATCGTCTTCCACGCCCATGTCACGAATTGCACCTTGCGTTGCCAACTTAACTGAAAAGTTGACCTCTGTCCGTGCCCCGTAAAGACCTCTTGGTTTAAACTGGCGCGATTCGGTTAGATAAGCTCCAGGTTCGGGTATTTCCCACCCCAAAACGCGCAAACCAGCTACCTCGAGATCTGCCAACCAGTGTGGAAAGACCCTCTGCACATACCAAAACTGCGCAGGTGCACATATAATAAGCGGGTCAGTTACCAAAAACTCAAACCATTCTCCTACGTTAGGGTCAAACATCCTTTGCTTTTCCCCAAGCGCAGCACAGACGTCGAACCTCTCCTCTACAGCACTCATCGAATCTCCCTCCATCTGTTAGTGAGCCGGTCCTTCCGGTTCCTAATTTAACCTTCTCGAAATAGACAACAAACACCTTTCCTCCTACCCTACCGGAACTAGCAGTACGCGCTCTTCACCTCCAAAGTATCCAAAAAATCCAGAGCTTCTTCCCCCGGATCACCACTTGCGGAAAGTACCTTTTCCATAAGCAGATCTCCCTCCGAGCTCCGGTCCTTAAAATCCTCTACAGCGCTCCTAATATCGGGAAGTGCCGCACTCAAAGCGACACTATCCCCAAAGCGATCCAAAGGCGCACGTTGAAGTATACCCACAACACGGATAATAAGGAGCGCTGCGCCCTCCGACAACCCCATCTCCCATCTCCACTCGGGCGTCGCTACAAGCCCGGTAAAATCCCCAATGGTCTCAACCGGCGTACCCATTTCCCACCTCCTAATTGAACAAGTAACCTTGCCAAAGACAGTAACTAATATTATAAGACATCCCTCGCTATAAATCCAGCCTATACATATCTTTAAAATAAAGACATATTCTTAAACTCGCCGGTAAAATTTTTTGAAGAAAAACAGAGGCTAGTTAGGTATCTTCCTCTTCGAAAGTGTTATCTATCTTCTTCCCGCATTCAAAAACTCTAACAGCTGGATAAGGATTGGGAGAACGCACACCAAACGTCTTCTTAAACTCACAAAAAGACGGAACTTTATCCAAATACTCAGGACTGGTTACAATATAATGGGCATGATATCCATCAGGCATAAAACCCCAACTTGTAAAAGTCTTGCCATAAAAAGCAAATTTAAAACAAGGCTCCATACCAAAGTTAAAAATAACAGTATTTTTATCTCGCGGCTCATCACTTAGTTTATTTATATAAAAAGCAGCTTGATAAAAATACTCCCCCCTTCGAATTGTTGGCAAGCCCAGAGCCTTTAACCCGTGCTGACCACCAATAGCATCATTCCAGTAAAAAGAATATTGTGGGTGATACCTATAAATAGTCAAGCCATAATAAGACCCCAAGAAAAATAAAATTAAAACCGCAGCACGCTTGGGAACTAGTTGCAATATTTCATACAAAGCAAAACTAATATAAACAAAAAACGCGGGGTACATAGAAATTAAATAGCGGTCCTTTACCTTATCAGGAATAGACAAAAACAACCAGCTAAAGAAAAGGAAAGAAAGGGAGAAAAGCAACAGCTTTTTTATGTTTTTTAAATCTGAATCAGAAAATAATGCTAAAGGCAGAGAAAGAACAAACAACAAAGCAGTAATTGGTGAGGAACGCAAGAAAAACGTTTCAAAGTAAAACAAATAGCGGGTAGGGACAAGCATAACCGCGCCATCACTATCAAAAGCAGTATCTCCAATACCCTTATCCAGCATCTTTCTAACAACACCAAGCGGCTCTACCCACATTGCGGGCCAAAGAGCAAAAAATACAAAAACAGAAATAGCAGCATAACCAAAACCCCGAACAAAAAACTTTTTCCACCTGGAAAAATCGCCCAGATCATCAAGAGAATCAAAACAAGAAGAAACTAAAAGTAGCGCATTAGTAAAAGCCACTATCACCCCATTAACTTTAGTCAATACTGCCAATCCCAAAAAAACTGCGGATAGCACAAACTGCCACCGCTTCTTCTCTAAAGTGTAAAGATACAATGTTATAAAGGAACTAAACATAAACATTGAAGTTAGCGCAGAAAGATGCAAATAACGGCTAACACCAAGAAAAAACGGTTCAAGTGAAAGAAGAATAGAAAATATAAGTGCATATGTGCTAGTTGTAGCTTTCTTTAACACAAAATAGCAATAGGCACCTAAAATAGAGATAACTATTACTAAAGGAGCTTTAGCTGCAAAATGTCGGTAAGGATACCATTTTGGAAGATTACGAGTATTGTAACCCAATAAGAATTCACTTAGATGATCAAAAACTCGTTCAGAACTACCAGAAATCCACATTAAGGTAACACCGGGATGATACTTTTGATAAGTTTTTCCAAAGTTACCACTTTCCAAACCCTCCCAAAAATTCCACATTCTTGGCCGCCAATGGTGCGCATCAATATTAGTAAGATCCCAGCCCAAAGAAACAATCCGGGGAACAAAGAAAATTAAAAAAACTAACAAAATTAGCAATCGTTTTTGGTCCAACCCAGATTTAAGTTTATCAATTTGAAGTATCATAAGTATTGTCTATAGACTTACCGCAATCATATACATACAATGCAGTATGCCGAGGATAAAAGCGGGGACCAAACTCTTTAATTAAAGAGCAAGTCTCCGGCACTTGAGAAATATATCTAGCATCAGTCACAAAATAGTGGGCGTGATAACCATCAGGCATATTAGAAGGATCAGAAAATGTTTTACCCATAAAATGGTTTTTAAAGCTTGGTATTCTTTCCCGATCAAGAACAACTGCATTTTTATTACAAATCTCGGGCTCCGGAGCCGAGCTATTTAAATAAGTAGCAACTTGAGCATAATACTCGCCTCGGTTCTTAACTGAAAGCCCCAGTTCCTCGCGCCCAGCAGCACCGCCAAGAGCATCATTATAATAAAAAGAATACTCAGGATGATAACGCACAAAAATAGAACCATAAAACAACACAGCAACACAACCAAGAACAACTTTTAATTTTTTGCCGCAATTCTTGGTAAGTTCCCATACCCCGTATGCAGATAAAACAGAAGTATATGGATAAAGATCAACCAAATACCGATCTTTTAACTTTGAAGGATAAGAAAGAGCAAACCAGGTCACTGCATAAAAAATCAACGCAGCTAGCGAAAATCTCTTTTCCTCACTTTCTTTAGCACTCAAAAGATAATAGAAGGACAAAAAGAAAAAGAAAACAGCCACAGGAGTTGAACGGAAAATAAAAATCTCCAAATAATAAGTAAAATCTGAATCAACAATCATATCCGGGCGAATACCTCTAAACGCAACTCCCATAGCACCCTCATTTATTATTCGCCGACACACACCAATTACATCCATCCACACAGCAGGAAAACACAAAAAGAAAACCAGAAGTGCAATACCACCAAAAACTAGCATCTCCAAAATATACTGCTTCCAAAAATCTTTATTTTTAAAATGTTCCCAAAATTTACGCAAAATTAAAAAGAGAACAAAAACTGAAACCCCCGCCACCACACCAACAATTTTAGTCATCACAGATAAGCCAAAAAATGCCCCGGCTAAAATAAGATAAACCCACTCCCCCTTTTTTAGATAAAGATAAGCTGCTACTAAAACTGCAAAAGGCAATATTCCAACCAAAGCAGAAACATGCACATATCTACTAATACCTAGGAAAAAGGGTTCCAAACAAAGAAAGAGTAAAGCTAAAAACGCAAATCCAGTATCAACTACGCTTCTAAGCAAATAAAAACAAAAAGCTGCCACTGCTGAAATTACAAACACCAAAGGCAGCTTCAAAGCAATTTGGCGATAAGGTTCGTAGCGAGGTTCGTTTCGTAAATTACGTCCCAGCTTAAACTCAGCTGCTTTCTCAAACAGATGCTCAGAAAAACCAGAAAGCCACATAACAGTTACCCCCGGGTGGTATTTGCGATAGGTTGATTCCCAATCACCTTCCAACACCGCCTGCCTAAACTCACGAGACCGCGGCTGCCAGAAACGCGCCCCCCCATCCGAAACCATACTTTGACCTAGGGAAATAACACGAGGAATGAAAAAAATTAAAAAAATAAATCCTGTTAATAAAAGTGTCTTTCGGCTATTGTTCACTATCTCATGCAGTTTTTTATAATTGATAAAGTAAACTGACTTAATAAAAACACACTACTGTCAGTACCTACCGGCAAGCCAAGTCTCTAATTACTAGGTGTTAGTTGCTAGCTACTTCCTACTACTGATTATTCGCATTAATTCGCGCTATTAAACTCGCGTAAATTAGCCATACCAATTCGCTAACCTCATAACCTATATTTCAACAATGCCCAGAAAAAATCAAGAGCATGCCACGGGCGGATTTTCTTTCCCTCGCAGACAGTTCGCGGTGTATAGGAAATAGGCACTTCATAAATCCTTTTTCCGCGCAATCGGGACTTGGCAGTAACTTCGGAACAAAACTCAAAGCCCCTACACTCCAAAGACAAGCTTTTTAAAAACTCCGTCCTAAACATTTTATAACAGGTAGCAGCGTCATTAATTTTTCGACCATACAAAACAGTAGCCAGCTTAGCCAGTACTAAATTAAAAATATAATTTCCCCAAGCCATTCCTTCTGGTTTTCCTTCTTCCCAAAACCGGTTTCCATAAACCACATCTGCATTTTTCTCCCTGGCAAATTCATACATCTTTACTAGATCCCGGGGATCATATTCCAAATCACCATCTTGCACCACAGTATACAAACCAGAAACGTGTTCAAACCCCTCCCTAAGAGCTATACCCTTTCCCCTATTTTCAGAAAAAAACACCACCTTAATGTTTCTCTCCTCCTGATACTTTTTTAAAATCTCAGTTGAACCATCGGTAGAATTATCATCAACCAAGATTATCTCTTTCTCCAAAGGTAATGCTTGGACCCTACTAATAACTTCCTCAATAGTTTCTTTTTCATTATAAACAGGTACCACTACAGAAAGATCCATAATATTGGCGAGAATCAGCTATCAACTTGTCTGCCGATGAGGCAGATCAGCGTAAATCCGATTTTACTTCATATATTCTACTCTCCAACTCCGGATACTCCCTCTCCGGCAAAACACCTTGTCTAATTAAAAAGGTATCAATAGCATCTGCAATCTCTTGTTCGCGCTGGAATTTAAGTTCAAATCTATCTTTATAATTATCTGCATTCACAATATCTAAAACACTACCCCGATTAAACTCTGTGGTCCACAAAAGATAATGAATATTGTTCTCCTTCAACCACTGCCATTGTTCATCCTCTTCATAATTCATATCTTGCTCATAATAAACACCCTTATCGCTTTGGATATCCAAATACCACCAAGAAACACCAGTTTCATCTGAGTAGGCAACCCTACCTTCCAAACTCTGAGCTTTCTTTGCCAAACTTGCTACAGTAGCATAGACCTTGCGTTGATTTCCAATCACGACGAAGGAAGAAACAGATAAAGCAGCAACTAAAGAAGCAAAGAAAAGTTTACGCCCTTTCTCAGCATTTTGAATAAAAAGGGCAATTAAAGCTAAGGCAGAAAAAGCCAAAGCAAGTACCAATCCCCCGCGAGAAAGAACAAGAAAATAGGAACGCACATAATACTGTCCGACAATATACAGCACAAACAAACCCAAACTAACAAAAAACCAAGGCACAAGAATACAAGTTCTAAATACAACTCCATCCTGTTTTGCAAAAATTTTCTCCACACCTTCCAAAAAGAAGGGTAAAATCAACGGCATTAAAGGAATCAAAACTAAGGGAACAGAAAAAGTCCAAAGCAAGAGAACCAAAATTTCTAACAAGAGAATAAAAGCAAAAAGAGGGAAGTGCACCAACATATCTCGCGTAGTTTCCAAAAAAGAAAACACACCTTTAAAAACAAACACAAAAAAGGGCGGAAATATAAACAAGAAAAGATAAGAAAGGGAAAAAAACCAAACCCAATTCCAAGTTACAACTTGATAAGAAAATAAGTCAGCGAGAAAAGTGTTAGGAGAAAAATTTGCAAAAACAAAACTACCACCAAAAAATAAAGGCAAAACCACAACTGCCCAAGCAAAAATAAAAAGAATTGTTTCTACCCATCTTTTTTGTCTAAGAAAATAAAAAAGAAAACCGGGTAAAAGCAAAATTCCTTCTCTCCGGGTAAGACAAGCCAAGCCAATAACAAGCCCAATAAAAATATAGTTAAGAAGGGGAGGATCTTCCTTAATTAAACGGGGAACTAGATCCACCCGCCAATCATAAAAAAGGTAAAAAGCTAAAAGCACAAGCGCAGTAAAAATGGTGATAGAGGTTATCCGTAGCGACCAATAAAAGAAAACTGGAGATAGGGCTAAAATAACAGGTACCCAAATGTGAAAATCGCGCTCAGGAAATATTTTTTTGGAAACCTCGTAGGAAAGAATTAAAACCACAAAACTAGCCAAGGCGGCAACCAATCTTCCAGCAACCAAAGGCTTAAAAATGAAAAGGAAAGGAGCAATAAAAGCAGAGAAGAAAGGTAATTGAAAATTTTCTAAAGGAAAGGAAAGCTCGGAAATTCTTTTTGCGCTAGCAAGAACTCGATATGAATCTCCCCACTCACAAGCATTTACATCAAAAAGAGCTATCCGTAGCGCTGTAAAAAAACAAAGTAATAAAAAAACTTTCTGTGAATCACGCATTGTTATGTATATTAGCACAATAACTTTTCCGCACTCCGCTCCCCGCTTCGTTACTCTTCAATAATATTCACCTCACGCACCTCTGGATTTTCGGAAATAATATCGAAATCAATTCGCCACCCTCCGGGAGGAACCTTTTTAATCACCGGCGGGAAGTAGAATTCGAAGAGCGCTAGGAAACAATAACTGGTAACTAGTAACAAGTAACTAGTACGAGAAAGAGAAAATCGCTCCTTCAACAACTGTAAACCGTAGCCGGTAAGAACCAAAACGCAAAGAAGCAAAGGAAGCCCCAAGCGAGAAATTGTCCTAAACATCGGAAAGACCTTCATCAAAAGATAAGAAGGTAAATAAATTTTTGCAAAACCCAACGAAATAAACGGCGGCATGGAAAGAATGAACAGACCAACCCCAAGCCAGAAAAAGAGAGAAATGTAATTCGTTCCGCCAGCTGGCGGATCGTAACTAGTACCCCTGCCATTTTTTTCATTGTTCGAAATTTGCAATTTATCATCTACCATTTCCTCCTCTTTCCTTATTCCATATTCATTATTTTCTACCCCGCATTCGGCGGTTCTTTTTGCCCAGAATAACTTATATATAGCGTAACCTGTCAAAATTAAATTAACTATTCCTAAATAGACCGCCGAATGTTCTTCCCAAAAAAAATCATCAAAAAGGAAGTATCCCGTGCTTTCAAACCAGTCGTGTACACCTTGAGCAAAGTTGCCAAAAATAGGGTGGTCAATAGAGGGAACAATGTAATACCACGGCCGCGCGGAAAAAGCCACAAAATCCGTCACATCTCGCCGAGAAACACCAGTTGCCACCCGAGCTACAACTTCATCACCACCAGTATCCCCAAAATAAATCCCGCGTATATAGGGCAGCAAAAAAGGAACGGTGAAAAGAACGTAACTTGCAACTAGTAACAGGTAACTGGTAATTTGTAAACCGCGTTCCGCCATCCGCATTCCGCCATCCGCATTCGGCATTTCGTTTTCCGATCTGTGTGAATCAGCTATTAATCCACGTGAATCCTCTGATCGGCGTAAATCAGCTATCCATCCGCGAAAATCCTTCTTCAATTCGCGTATATTCGTTTTCAATTCGCGTTGATTAGCGTTCGTTTTCAACAATCGGCGTAAATCCGTTATCAATCTGCGTAAATCAGTAGCTGATAACTCAAATCTATGCACATATTTCTCAATATTTCGTAAAAGTTCAATAGTGAAATATATCGCAATTATCAGCAAGGTAAAGTATCCATAATAATTAGAAATCAACGTCGTCCCCGCCATCACAACAGAAAGCCTCAAAGTAGCTTGCACAATATTTCCCTCGTCATTCTGAACCCCCGACCTGTCGGGGGTGAAGAATCCCCTGCTGTATAGGTCCCTCGCAGTAGATCCTTCTCCCGATAAGTCGGGATCAGGATGACTGCTCAAAAAACGTTTTCTAATTGCATAATCAAAATCCAAAAGCGCAGAAAAGAAAAGAGGAAAAACCCAAATCTGCGCAAGGTCAACGTGGTTATAACTTTTATAAATATGATAAGGGGAAAAAGTAAAAATCAATGCTAGCACAAAGGAGAGAAAAGAGAGGAAACCCCCATCCCCACAGAGATAGAAAGACCCGTCCTTTCCTGAAGGACGGGTCTTATTGTTTTCAAGGGTCTTTCCGTTGCCCAGAACTTTACAGAAAAACCGGTAAGAAAAAAAGCAGGTCAAAGGAAAACTCAAAAGAACCAAAAAATTATAAACTCCAAAAGGAGAAAAACCCGATCGAAGAATTCCAATCATCAAGCGTAACGCAGGTTGATTCAAAAAGCCGATGCGCCCTTCCCTCAAGCGGGCAATTAACCCCAACTTGTCGCCCCAATAACCCAAAGTTCTTGAACCAAATACATTAAACACAAGCGGAGAAAAGTAAAAAAGGAAAATCGAGGAAAAAATAATAATAAAAAGGAGTGTTTTTTTGAATTGCGAGGTCATTGGTTTTTTTGGTAGTTAATAGTTAGCAACCCATTACTTGATATCCCTATTTAATATTTAATATTTAATATTTAGTATGTAGTATTTAGTAACTGGCAACTCGTAACTAGTAACTTGTACAAAAAGGCAGTCACTCTGGAAGGCTCGGTCCCCCGAGCCTGATAGAGTCTTCCTTTTATCCGCTCCCGTCCGGCCCTTTGGGCCGAGATTCTATCACTCCGCCTTGACAACCTCCGTTCCAGAATGACGGGAGCTTAGGTTTCTTTTCATACCCAGCTAACTAGTACACCAATAATCTACATTCGCGTTTATTCGCTTTTGATTCGCGTAGATTCGTGTTTGTAGTATTCGCGTTCATTAACGTTTGTATCTAGCAATCGAGCCCTAGAACAATGGAACAACGTATCTTCTTATTCCTTATCCATTATTCCCTATTTTTTATTCATTATTTCTTATTTATTATTTACTATTTACTATTTAGTATTTGCTTCCTGCGTTCTTTCCTCCCTAAACTCAATGATTTCATGTACAACACCCACCAAAAGAAACATATACGCCCAAACAGCTGCCTTTTCTGCAATAAAATCCGCCTTAAAAATTAAAAGAAAGGGGCAAAGCACCAAGAACCCAAGGCCAACCCCCACCGAAACCCTCCCTTCAAAAGAAAAAAGCCAGCTTGCCATAATCCAAAGAAAAATAAAAAACAAAATAACCAAATCAGAGGTAAAGTCAAAAAAGAAGGTATCCACAAAAATCCCGAGGGCTGTAAATGCCAAAAGATAGTAACGAAACGGCCCCAACTTACCCTTAATTAACGCAAACAAACTTCTGATCTTTGTCTTTATGATTTTTATAAATTTCACCATTAAATCGTATTCAGTATTTGGTATTTAGTATTTGGTATCTAGTATTTAGTATTCCCTATCCCCTATTTCTTATTCCCTATATCCCTTAT
Organism: Patescibacteria group bacterium; assembly: GCA_034659915.1. Classification (NCBI taxonomy): domain Bacteria; species Patescibacteria group bacterium. The sequence continues at coordinate 30,139 of JAYEID010000002.1, read as the reverse complement.
TTATTATTCCTTATCTCTTATTTCCTATTCATTATCCATTATTCCCTATTTCTTATTTCTTATCCAGTATCTTCCACACCGTCTTACCAAAGAAAACTAATGGCAATAACTATTAAAATCCCTGCAACCACAAGACTCATCGTTGGGTTAGCACTAAAGTAAGAAGATACCCTCCTCTTCACTGCAGAAAAAAAACTTCCCTCCTCCACATTAAACCGAATATCGGCAGTATCCATCGGATTGGGGTGCGCCTTGCCGTCTTCCAATACCCGCCTAAGTTCTAAGTGATAATTATATTCCCCTGCCCGCGCCCCGGCAGGAACTTTTAGCCCCAGCTTTACATCCGCTTCCTCTCCCGCGTCAAGCGTGATTCGCCAAGGTTCCACATTAAGCCAGGAAACACCAGAGCCTTCTCCCTCACTACCCAAAAAGACAATGTCAACCTGGAACCGTTCTTCGTTGGTTCCTGTATTTTTTACTGAAATGGACGGAAGTTTATAAATCCCCCCCGCCTGGGCTTCTTCCGCCAGCTTAATATCTTTACGGCCAAATTCCCCGGAAACCCGCGCCGCCTCCTCCAAAATCTCCCCGGCATACACATCCCCAGCAAAAAAGAGCCCCAAAAATGTCACCGCCAGCAATCGCTTCATTACCGTAACTATAGCATAATCAATAGGAAATGGGAAATAGAAAATAAGGAATAGAAAATAACAAAAAAAATTAAGCTAAACGGGGGCGGAGCTCCGAATAAAGCTCTTTAAATTGACGAGAAAAATCCTTTACAAAATCCGGGTTATCAAAAAGAGGCAAAAGATCCGCTTCCAAAGCACGCTCACTAACGGCTTGCACTTTTTCATCGAGATTCTTTAAAATAACTTCTCGCGAGTCAAACTCCGTAAGGTCTTCTATCCTTTCGTAGTTAGGTTCGACGTCTTTTTGCAAAAACCAAATTAAATCATAATAATCTCTTCCTTTGAAAGTAGCCGAACCCCCGCCCTTTTCAAACTCGCGTGTGAGGATAGCCGCCAATTTGGAAGCAAAGATGTCCTCCAAAGAATATCTCCTGATCACAAAACTAAAGTCTGCACTGGAATACATAGAAACATCCTCGCTAAAAACCAAAGAAGGTAACGGGTTAATATCCAATCGCAAAAAGAGAATATTGCTTTCACTGTCATCTTCTGCAAGACCAAGCTCCCGCAGCACAGGGAATTTAAGGTAGACCTGCCTTTCGTTACCCGCTGTCTTTATTTCCAAATCTTTGAACTGCAAATCTTTCTGGTAATAATCTCCCAAATCTACTAAGAATTTATCAAGTTCAAAATCATCTTCGTTTTTTATATCCAAATCCAAATCTTCCGAAAGCCTGTTCAAACCAAAACAAAAACGCAGGCAAGTCCCTCCCGTAAAAAGAAAGTCATCTTGGTAATTAGAGGTATAAATAAAATTTAATGTATACCCCTGCAATACCTCCTTTAAAAGATTGCGGAGAAATATTTTTGGTTCATCTTGATTTTCATTTACAGTGCGAGCCAGACTGTTAACAAGCATTAAAATACCTCCTTTTCTAAAACTTCAAGAATACTCTCCATCTTTGAAGAATCCGCTTTTTTAACGAACGCACGGAACTCTTCCACATCTTGCCTAACCAACTGCTCCCAATTAATACGAAGTTTCTCCAAAAGTTGATATTCTAAATTGTCCGTTAAGCCGCTTTTAAGGTACAAAAAATCAAAAAGTGCTTTGGCAGGCACAGCTATTTTAACCTTGTTATCCAAATAACGCTTTGTATTATAACCGCAGAAAAGAGGCTCCTTAATGTTGCGGTAGATAAAACTGGCTAACTCGTTTTTGTAAGTGCGCGTGGTTTTAAGAGTTATGGAGGTAATTGAATAAACAGCTTCCGGAATCAACCCGTTTTTCGCTAAAATATATTCCAAGGAAACATAAGAAGGGTAGCGCAAAACATTGGCCAAATATTCCAAATACCGAGATTTACTGCTCTCCTTTTCTGCAAACGTCGAAGTGACATAGAGGCCCTTTTTTAACGAAACAAGGTAACCCTTATCCAAAAGGGCTTGTATTTTCTTATCCAAATTCTTGCCGCTTTTGCCAATAAGCATCCCCGCCGTCTTTTTATTAAAATACGGCAATTTTTCCAGTTTTTCTTGGTATTTTATTCCAGAAATACTAATCATTTGGTAGTAATTGTGGAATAAAAATGGAATTTTGTCAAGAACTGAAGGACAATCGTCCAACAGTTGACATACTACAAATCCTGCGCTAACTTGTAATTGTGGAGATTGTTAAGAATATTTTTCGCAAGATTACACCAGCATTGCTTTACACTCTACTTGTCCTCCTTATCCTTATTCTCCATACCTTTTTTCCTAACCTAGTTAATGTGGATCGCCATTCCGCCTGGTTTTTAGCAATTCTTTTTATTATGCTTATTCTTCCTTCTATTAAGAAAGGGAACATTGCCTATTTCTTTTCTTTCGAAAGAGATTTGGAGCGGGCGCGCCAGGCTGTACGCAATTTGCGCCAAAAAGACGGTGTGGAAAATGAAAACGTAAAAAACCAAGTGCAAGAAAAAATAAAGAATTCAACGGATGACACCAACCCCTGCCTTACTACTGGAAAAATTCGTCAGCAAATAAAGAAAAGGCTTTATGAAATTCAAGAACGGTGGTTAAAAGACAAAGAAAAAATTCACGACCAACCGGCAGAAGATGTTGCCAAGCATCTGCACGAAAAGGGCTACCTTTCCAACGAGCTTTACGAGGCAGTTCACGAAATTCTTACTATTTGTAAGCCTTTGGATTACTACCCAGTTCTAAAACGGGAAGATGTGCAAAAAATCATCAACACCTCCCTCCCTGTCTTAGATAAACTCTACGAACTATCCGGTTTCTATGAAAAAAAGGAGAACTAATACTGCTTATAGATTTCGCGTGAATTCGCGCAGTCATTCGCGTTTATTAGCGTTAGTTACGAGAGCATAACCTAGATAACTCAAGCAACCCAGCAAAGTTACACTACTAATTAAAAGTCCAAGATAAAAGAGCCTCTGGGGCCACCCCAAGAATTTTGTCCCAAAATTCGGGGATACTTGCCCCCGAAATTCATAAACTTTCATAGAAATTCTTAAGGCGTTTGTCCAAAAATTTATATCCCCACGCACCTTTCAAATACTTTTCTCTCGCCTTCGCATCTTTCTTATTTAGACAAGCCTCATAATAAATCAAGTGTAAAGGTCTTCGATGTCTGGTTGATTTAACTTTACCTGAATTATGTTCCTTAACGCGCTTTCTCAAATCCTCGGTATAACCAATATAACGTTTACCATCTTTTTCACTCAGCAATACATAAACGTAGAACATAATAGTTTATGAATTTCTCACGTCTTTTTTGCCCTTAATTACTGCAAATCCCAAATAGCTAACACAACCAACCAGCGTTAAGCTACTTATCAGTAATCCTAGGTAAAAAAGACGCTGGGGGAAAAACTCCACCACCAACTCCATATCATAACTCCCATCCGCGTTCTCCGTACATATATCTGCATCCGCGCAAATCCGTGTTGGATCAATGTACCAAGAGTTGGCATAGCCATTCACTTTAATATGTTCTGCTTCAATAGGCTTCTTACCCCAAGTTTCAAAAGTTGCCGGTTCCATAAAAGTATTCCTATGCGTACCCTCACGAATTTCCCCGTCAAAATAACTGGCAACCTCCTCTCCATAATCCCCGTTATCCAAAAACAAATCAGTAATCCAAGCTAAACCTCTTCCCAATACGCTCCAAAAAGTTCTTGTTATATTATTCCCTATTCCATATCCCTTATCTTCTTCACTATTCCCTATTTTTCCTTCGTCTCTTTCCGCGTTATCCGTTTCCCCGTCAGTATTATCCGCGTAAACCTTCCATCCATCATGAAAACTCTCACTAAACACCAACGGATAAGCCTCCGTCGCCCCACTAACTTGAATCTTGTATTTCGTCGGATTAACCCTTATAAATTTTATGTTCGGAATATCCCGCGTTATCAGCTCCTTATCCGCGTTATCGGTGTCCGCGTCCGCGTTCTCCGTATCTATATCCGCGTTCTCCGCGTCTTTCCTAAGAACCAGTTTGGGCTCCAAAATTCTCTGCACCGAAACATCCCGAGCGCCAGCCTCAGTAAACCCATCTTCATCAGGAACAGCATAAATAAGAAGCGTTGCCCCGCGGGTATAAGAACTTGGTTCAAGTTCCGTCTCAAAACTTTCCCAACTGTCAAGGTACCCCTCTTCTTCAAAATACAGAGAAGGACTTTGTAATTCTTTTCTAAAAATAGTATTCATTTCAAAAAATTCCGGATCATCCTTTACCTCTTCGTAACCTGCCCCACTTTCGGCAAGCTTCTCCCAATCAAAAGTTTCTTCAAAAACCGCCACGCCAATACCCCCGCCTAAAGTCGTATAATCAAAAGAAAGTTTATAATTCTCACCGGCTTGCCAATCTTGAATCTCGTCGCGCAAGAACCTATCCCGCATACTTAAAAAGCCGGAAAACGATACATCTCGTAAATCAGTTCCAACCAAATTAGGCATCTCCGGCAGATCCAGAACAATTTTCTGCCCTTCACTTTCCTCAAACTCATACTCCCCATAACTCACCCATCCCCCGTCGCTAAAGCTATGGGGGACAGGCCCTCCATCAATTTCCTCCGTTACTGGTTCTAGATTAACAACTTCAGCATTGATCCGTTCAATCTGTCCTCTATCCGTATTATCCGTGTTCTTTGCCTCCCCATCTATCTGTTCGATCTGCCCCTTATCTGTGTCATCTGCCTGCCCTGAGTCTGATCGAAGGGTGTTCTTGTCTATATACAGCGTATATAGACCGCCCTCAGGCACACCCACCTCATAACAATACTTCTCCTCCGGACACCAAAAGTCACCTTCCTCCTCCACCCAACCCCTAAAATCATCCCTTAATTTCCTAATCTCCTCCGATTTCCCATCAGTGTTCTCAGCGATCTTCTCTTCAGCTTTATCAGTGTACGCCAGAACTTTATTCACCATCCCCCAATAATCCTCGTCTCTTTCTTCCTCCGGAACACTCTTGAGCACATCAACAGACCTCCCAGCCTTCTCCAAATAATTCTCCAGCAATTTTTCGGCTTTAGCCTTCGCTGGATTGAACTTTTCAATCTCCGCTATCTTCTTACTCGCATGCCAAATCAAAACATCCGCCTCCGCCAGAGAATCCCCAGCCCGGAACTCCACCCAACGTTCTTTAATTTTCACCGCAGGATATTTCCAACTATCCGGATCCACACTCACTTCCGGCCACACCCAGCCATCACCCCATTCCAATACCTCATCAAAACTATCAAAATAAAATAAAGAAGCCTCAACCAAAACACTATCTGCCCGAGTTAGAACATTTGTTCTTTTTTTCTTTAAAATAGGAGTACTCAAACCCTCTTGCATTGTTTCCAAAGGAACAATATACATTGAAGTGCGTAACGGAGATTCTAAAATATCCAAAACATCTGACAAGATTGAAACTTCACCTACCACGTAATTTTCTGTTCTAGGTACATAAAAATGAGGAATAAATCTTTCATTTTTCAATAGCGAAATTCTGCTCCACCGGTTCTCCATATTTAAATCAGTCTTTTCACTCAATAAAATAGTCTGTCCTTTTCCCGGAAGGCCTGGCGAATGCTTTACATTTTCTCTAACTGCAATATAGCGCACATTCATCAAAGGAAGTAAACTATCAAAGGTATTAAAATGCTGGCTCTTAAGCACCGTTCTCATATGAAAAATCAATTTTGAGGCAGCACCTAAGTCTCTGTCATTAATAGTAATAACTCCCGGTTTGGGCGAAAGGGCTGCAAAAATATCCTGTATTTCCTTAAAGGGACCGTAAAACCTTTTATCGTCAACAATGTTTAAACTGCCCCCAATTGGGAGATACAAAACTTTAATGTCCCCCCTTTTGTTCTTTAAACTTTCTTCTAGAGAAGTGTATCCTAGAGGAAACTCATAACCCCGCAACCTAATATCATATTGATGCTCTTGTTCTCCATAAAGAGCACCTGACCAAAATGGATACGTATTAATAGCAAGAACAATAATCAACCCAATTTTAAATATATTAGAATGGCCCTTAGCCTGTTTAAACAGAACCCGCAAAGTTAAAATTGCCATAACAACATAGGAGAAAGAGGAAAGAACTGAAAATCTTCCAGCATCACGGATGATATCGGAAAAGGGTAGCTTTACAATGATATCTGGGCCTAATATAAGCAGAAATAAGGGTATAAACGACAACGCGGCAAAAGACAACACGATTTTTTTCTTTTTGCCAAAAACTAAAAATAGTGAAGAATACGCTAAAACGGGAATAAAAAAAGAAAAAGGTGTCAAAACTACTGGATAGCTAGACTCATATTGATAATTAAATAAGCTACCCCAAGCTCTTAAAACATTTGGATAACTCAATCTAGCCCATGTTCCCAAGCTGCCTGGCGATAACGCAAGTTTTGTAGAAACAACACCGCTTCCCTCACCCAAAAATAACGGTAACCAAAGGTACGTGTTGAGAGCAGAAAAGACCAAAAGAACAACTAAAAATGATTTGACGTAAGAAAAAATTCTTTCTCTTTCTCCCACAAAAAATATACTCAAAGAAAGAAAAACTAAAGGATACCAAATGAGGGTTTGGGATTGGATCATTGCCAGAAAATACAAAACTCCTGTCAAGATAGCGTAAAAAATGTTTTTATCTTCAACTGATTTAATAAAAAAAACAACAGCCAAAGGCAATATACCCATAGAGAACAAAACAAATAACCATCCCATTGCTATATAGTTAAAAACGAAGGGAAAAGTAATATAAAAAAGCCCGCCCAGAAAACTTTCTTTCCTATCACAACCAAGAAAGTTGCAAAGGGCATACATTGACAATGCAGGAAAAACAAACGCTACGATTAGAAGAATCTTGGCATATATATCACATGTTATACCCAAACTAGTCACTACCAAAGTCAAAAATCGAAAGGGTAATCCATTAAGAAAGTATTGCTGGCTCCCAAAAAGCTGTGTATCTGTCCAGGTATAAAGATTACTTTCGAAATAACGACTTACTTGTGCCGGAGTAAATGGAAACCCCCAATCCCCGCCAGCAGGTTGTCCCGGAAAAAACAAAACCCCTCTTAGAAAAAAAAGAGTTATCAGTCCGTAAAAAATAAAAACAAACAACGTTTTTTTCATTACTTAATTTCTTTTGTTTTCATAATTCCTTAACGCCAAAAAGTTCAAATGCAAAATTCGGCAAATAATAAGTTAGTGCCTGGGATAATGTTGCCACACCAAACCAAAATGGCTTCGGTTGCCAGCGTATTGAAGACAACAAATTTCCCTCTACCATACTATCATCCTGATTTTCACATCGAAGCAGCTTCAAACCTGCTAAACCAAAAGAATGCAGTTCCTCAACTCCCCAACCCGAACGATGTCTTTGCAATGGGTTTTCATCACTTTCGCCCTGTTCCAAAAAACCATTGGGCGTAGAAATAATAATTTTCTTCTTTGCCCATTTTTCAGACCGTTTTAAAAGTTCAAATCCTGCATCTTTGGGTAGATGCTCAATTACTTCTAACATTATCACAGCATCAAACTGATTTTTTTCAAAATTCAAACTTTCAATCTTTTTATCATAATAATCATTATGAATATTCTTTTCTTTGGTTTTTTGTAGATATGGTTTATACGGCTCTACCCCAACACTATATTCAATACTTTCGCAGTGCTGTAAAGGGGATGATGGGCCACAACCAATATCCAAAACTGTGGAGCACTTCTTCAACTCACGCTTTAGACAGGAATTAAGCGTAGAAAAAATACTAGCCAATAGTTTGGAACTGTGTAACTTATTAAATAAATTGGTCATAAATTGATCTCAATATCGGTAAGTGTACAGGAGTTAATAGTGTTTTTATACATATCTACCATAGGAATTAAAAAAGAACGAGGCATAACAATAACCCCCAAACTAAAAAACCAGAACTTAAAGTTAAGCAAATTTTGTGGGCGTATTTTAACAAGAAATGCAATCTCGCGTATTAAATTCTTAAATGTACTGTAGTTCTTCAATTGCACAAGTCCAACAAAATTAGTTGCTACTTGCTCTATACCCCAATCACGAACATTCTCATATTCATTCCCGGCATAAACAGTTTCAAACATTTTAACCCATGTTTTTGTCGGAGAAATATCATAAATACTAGATTTAAAACGTGTTTGGCTAGAAGCTATCCTAACAGCAACTGTATAATCCTTAAGAAAAGCAACCTTGTGTCTCTTTGTTATTTCTGCAAAAGGATAGATATGAGAGGGAAAACAATGCTCGTGAAAATTTCGCTCCATATATTCTACCCTATAAGCAAGCCCTGAAAGTTGCCCTACAGATTCAAAGATCTTCTGAACTTCTTCCCTGCCATCCTGTACAGACATAACAGAATCAAGTTCCTTGCTATAAGGGCGCACAGCTCGGACGGGTGTTCCCGGGTCGTCATCAAACCAATAATAAGGACGAGTAACAACACCAATATTATCCTCAAGAAAAAAAGCACTGTGTGTTTTCTCTAAGGCCCCTTTTAAAAGAAGGTCATCCTGCCCCATTAGGAACAGCACATCCCCGGAAATCCTGTTCTTCAACGTCTTTAAATTTTTCCCGTATCCCAAATTCTCCTTATTCTGAAAAATCTTAATACGGGGCTCATCGAAACTTTTAATTACATCTAAGGTATCATCGGTGGAGCAATCATCAGAAATAACAATTTCATAATTTTGAAAACCCTGAGAAAGAATGCTTTCCAAAGTTTCGACTATCCATTCGGACCCATTATATGTTGGTATTGCGATACTAAATTTAAGCTGTTTCATTTTTGCTGTAAGGATTCCAATAATAACTTCTCACGACGTGCTGTTTCTTCCCATGAAAAACGCTCTGCGTTTTTTTCCACCTCACGTGAAAGTTCTTCGTGTAAATTATTGTCACTAAGAACGTTTATCACGGACATTGCGAATTTTCTGTTGGAAGAACTTTGGCTGACACAAACCATACCCTGAGGAAACACTTCTGAAAAAACGGGTAAATCCCAAGCAACAACAGGCGTTCCTAGAGCTTGAGCTTCAAGAGGCGCAATACCAAAACCTTCCTCTCTACTAGGAAAAACAAAAACCTTACTTGCCTTTATAGTAGAAAAAGCCTCGTCGTCAGGTAAAAAGCCCAACAAATCAATGTTATCCTCTAAACCCATCTCCTTAGTAACGTTTCTAAGCTCACGAACTGTTTCTTCATCTCCCTTACCAATTATTCCCAATTTAGCCTGCGGAAGCTCCTCACAAACCATTTTCCAAATTTGCGGTAAATCAAAAACCCCCTTGGAAGGGTGCAGTCGTGCCATAAATGTAGCAGTATACTTTTTTACTTCCTTTGAAGAAATACCCTTAAGATATTCTAACCTAATACCCGGATAACTAACCCGGATTTTATCGTGGGGAAAACCCATACCCACTAATTCTTCTTCCAAAAGAGTATTATCCACAGTAATCAAATCGGCCCAGCGCTTAATAAACCAAAAACTAATACGTTGAAACCAGTAGGGTAATTTTCGCGAGCTTGGTATCAAGTGGTATATACGCTGAAGCCAAAGCGCATTAGAATTAAACTTTTTCAAAATAAAAGCAGGTAACACATCAGGAAAAAAGTCCGAAGTCGCCAATATAACATCATCGTTGCCCACAGAAATCTTAAATAATAGAAGTAACGCAAAAATCAATCTCTTTAAATAAATAAAAACAATATTACCAAACTGATGTTCCTTCGTTGTCAATAAAAAATTAGCCTCCAAACCATTATCCTGGCAAAGTTTTTTACCCAAAAAAGATGTAACAACAATCTTTTCGTATTCCTCTAAACGCTTAGATACTTCTATAAAGACCATATCCCCCCCACTTTTACCCTGAGAATAAGCATTCATGAAAGAAATTAATTTAGGTTTGTTTTTCATTCTTGGAAAAATTTATGAAAGATAAAAAATAAGTTACTGTCCCCAACCTTCCCGACTTAACTCCGAAACGGAAAAGAACCCGCGAACCCTACCCCACCCATAAACCCAAAGCGTTGCCCAACAAGCCAAGGGGTGGAAAAGCCAAGCAAAGTCGGGTTTCTTTAAAAATCCTTTAACAGTTTGATAAATAAGGGGAAGTATAGTAACACAACTAGCAACAAACTTTATAATTCCTCCGCGGTTGTATTCTTGCCAAGGGTAGTCCCTATCTCCCACTTTCTCATGGTACAAAAAGTCCCGTACCCGCCGGCGTTGTTTACGAACAAATTTAGAAATATTACTCCCGCAGTAAAGATGAATTATCCCCACTTTAACCTTAGCAAATTTTAATTCTCCTCGGTCCTCTACCGCGCTAGCCAAAAGATCAATGTCAAAAAGATAATCCCCAACCCCTACTTCTTCTAAAAAACTTCTCCTAAGCATAGTCCCATTAGCGCCAATTGTAGGAATGCCCTTCTTACTTAAAGTTACTTTGAGCCACCTGCCTTTATCCTCCTCTTCCAAATCTAACCCTGTCCACTTACCACTCAACACATTCAATCGATCGTAATTACCAGTAAAATAACAAAACGGGTCGTTCATTCCCATTAGCGCGCAGTAACGGTCAATAAAACCGTCTTCCGTGCGCCAAGTATATTTCCAAGGCTCACTGCCCACAATCTCTGGATCCTCAAAAGGCTCTACCATTCTCCTAAACCAATTCTTACTCGGCAAAATATTATCAGAGTCAATCAGCGCGACCAAATCGCCCTGCGCCGCCTTAACCCCCACAGCTTTACCTGCCTCCCCCGTTTTTAACTTATTTTCAACTACCCGCGCTCCGTACTTTTCTGCCAACGCAACTGTACCATCTGTGGATCCTCCATCCGCCACCACAATCTCCACCTTATCTTCGGGATAATCCTGTTTGGAAATAGCTTCCAAACACTCCTCCAAAACAGAAGCGGCGTTAAGAGTTGGAATTACAACACTTACAAAAGGCGATTTCATAAAAAGAATTCTCTCACTAATTTATAAAATAAATATCAAAGACCAGAATGAACACTAATACCCATAAACCGGGAATCAAACTCAACTACGCTTGTTTCTTGGTTTGTAAACAACTCAACCCGTAAATACAAGGTATTGTCGCTAACATCCCAAGGGATATCAAAAAACTGTTTGCTCCTTAAATCTTTATCTGAGCCTTCTAAATGCTCTATCAATTTATAATTCTCCGCATCGGTAGAATACCATAACTTCGCATAATTACCCTCGTATTTAACAAAAGCGTTCCAAGAAACTCTAAGCCTACTTAAGTCCGCTGACACTTCTACCTCATATTCTAAATACCCCGGTTGGCCATAAGCCGCTGGTTGAACAAAATTATACTCGTCATTGTAGATAATTCCTTGGGAATAAAGTGCTTCTTCCACAAGTTCCCGACCACTATAAGAAACTACAGGAGGTACAATGCGAAACTCAGTTAAAGTACCTCCCAATTTTGAAAACCGGTACTGACGTCCCTTTGGAAACGGGATAGAAGGGACATCAGCGCTGTGCCAAGCAACCCAAACCTTGCCATCAAAGTTACCCAAAATCTCAGCTAGATAATCTCCATCAAACACAAACCAGTATCTCCCAACTTCTACCTCCTTTTCCGAAAATTTCTGTAACCGTACAGATCTCTGAATAACTGGATGCCCAGCAATAGATTCCCCTTCTAGCTTCATCAAATAATAGGGAACAGATTGTAAAGAATCGTAGTGGTTTGAATAAATAATATCCCCCTCTTTATAGTTTTCATGCAGTATCTCTGCAATTTCCCGCCAAGCATATCTACGACTCCCACTAAAACGATTGCAAAGCGGAGAATAAGAAGGATAAATGAAAAAAAACACAGCTAAAGAAAAAACAGCAGTATTCTCCAACAAATCCTTTCCCTCAAAAAACTTAGAAACTCTACCCAACAACAAAAACAAAAGATCAGAAATAACAATCATTCCTTGAGCAATAAAAACTATCCACAGCGGAAGCATAAACATCACATACCGGTAATTAAATGCTAGGTGTGGATTGAGTAGCCAAATCATAAGAACAGGTATAGAAAAGATTAAAAATCCTAAAAATACCAAATAATAACGCTCTTGGGAGAAGGAGTACTCTAAACCAATAAGGAACAGTAACACTAAAAATCTTCGAAAAATTAAACTAACTTCCGAGAACCTTTCAAAAAGCTCCCAGTAAAAAAGGGGGGGCAACTTAAACCGAAGAGGAATCAACTCCGGATCTGTAGGAAACCACCTAAAATCAAATCTAGATATAATACCCGGACTGTAAAAATTTTTAAAAAGGAAATACCCACCAGCCAAAGCAAAAACAAATACCCCCACCTTTAAAACTGGGTTGGATTCCTTAAATTTAAAAAACAATGTTTTTATATTATTCCCAAAAAATTCCCACGAACCGAAGGAAAGCTTATTTCTAACCACCCAGTACAAAAACACAGAAATCAAAAATAATAGTTCAGAGGCAATAAGCAAATAAAAGGTTGAGTGTGTTTTTATACCCAGAAAATAAACTGCAATTAGAAAGAATAGATGTTTAAAATCACGTTCCAAAAGCAATTTGAAGAGGAAAAAAATAGAAAGCACAGAAAAGAAAAAAACAACCGCATAATAACGCGCGTCTTGCGAATAATAAATATGAAAATAGTTAAAAGTAAGCAAAAGAGAAGAAAGAAAAGCTAACCGTTTTCCCCAAAGCTTTTCACAGCAAAGATACAAAGCAACCACCCCAAGAACTCCAAAAAGAGCCGAGTAAAACCGGATAATAAACTCGCTATTACCAAAGAAAAGCTCCAAAAATATAAAAAAATCAGTTAGCTTAAATCTCTCAAAAAGCACATAGCGAATACCTTGCTCCGCTCGAAGAGTGCTAAAAATCTCATCTAGCCAAAGCCCGTACCGACCTAGTCTATAAAACCGCAATGCAGTCGCCACTGCAGTAATCAAAACCAAAAGCCCGTACTCACGGAAAAATCCACTAATATTCTGCTTTTCAAGTTCAAGTTTAAAAATACGCATCATCTAAATATTATGATAACATGAGACTTAGAAGGAACATAAACTATGAAAATCTTAATGCTAAACTACGAATATCCTCCGCTGGGTGGTGGTGCCGCAACTGCCTGCCAAAGTTTGCTAAAAGAATTTGCAAAAAGACCAGATTTAGAAATTGACCTAATTACATCTTCCCCGGACAGCTACTACGAGGAAACCCTAAACGGCAATATAACTGTCTACCACCTGGATATTAACAAAAACTCAAAAAACGGACATTACCAAAAACACAAGGACCTACTAAGATACGCTGCTAACAGCTTCTCTTTTGCAAAAAAGCTTAAAAAAGATAAAAATTACGACCTTACCCACGCCTGGTTCGGCATTCCGGCGGGTTTTGTGGCAATGTTTTTGGGTAAGCCTTACATTGTTGCCCTCCGGGGAATGGACGTCCCCGGCTTTAGCAACCGGTTCCAAAATTTAAACAACTACGTGTTCCCCCATTTGGACCAAATTATTTGGGGCAAAGCAAGCGCAGTTACTGCCAACTCCGAAGGACTAAAAAAACTTGCCCTAAAAACAAAACCAAAACAAGAAATAAAAGTAATTTATAACGGAATTGATACCAAAACTTTTGCCCCCGCACAAAAAAAGAAAGATAATAGTATTTTTAAAATCCTTTCCACCTCCAGACTAACCAGCCGCAAGGGAATTTCTTACTTAATCAAAGGTTTCGCAAAATTCCACAAAAAAGTACCAGAGTCCGAGCTAATCCTAGTAGGCAGCGGAAATAAAAAAAGCGAACTTTTCATAATGGCAAAAGAACGGGGTCTTAACTCTAGTATAAAATTTTCTGGCTCTGTCCCCCACGAAGACATCCCTGAAAAATATCAACGTGCGGATGTTTTTGTTTTGCCTTCCCTTAACGAGGGAATGAGCAACTCGCTCTTGGAAGCAATGGCTTGCCAGCTCCCCGTAATTGCAACTGACACCGGAGGCACCGCCGAACTGGTTGATACGAGCAATGGAATAATTGTAAAAAAGAAAAGCAGTAAAGACATCGCCAACGCTCTTTCAACACTTTACGACAATAAAGAGAAATTAGAGGAAATGGGCAGAGAAAGCAAGAAAAAAGCAGAAAAATTAAGCTGGGAAAAAATCACTAACGATTACTACCAACTTTACCAGCAGATAATGAACAAATGATAAACTGGCGCAAACCTGCAATTTATACACTCCTACATTTATCTGGCAGTAAAATACCCAAGTATTTGAAAGAGTTCGAGAGGGTTGCTAATTTCTCTAAAAAGGGCAAAGAAAAATACCAAAAAGAAGAACTTAAAAAACTGCTTCTCCACGCCTGGAAAAATGTTCCTTACTATAAAAAAGTCTTGCCTAAGGCTAAAGTGGTTGTTAACAGTAAAGTACATTTAGAAAATTTTGACAATATTCCGGTCTTAACAAAGGAGATCATTAGAACCCAAGGTAAAAATCTTTACCCAAAAGATTATAAACAAAGAGGATTTTACGAGAATACATCCGGTGGCAGCACCGGAGAGCCGGTTAGGTTTATTCAGGATAAAACCTATGACGAAATAAATAAGGCAACAAAAATCTATCTATTTAAGAAATTTGGAAAAGACATAGGGAAGCCAGAAATAAAATTCTGGGGATCGGATAGAGATATTATTGAAGGAACACTTACCTTAAAAGACAAAATAATAAACTTCTTATATAATCGAAGATTTTTCAATACCTACGATTTGGATAAAGGGAAATTCGATGAACTAATTGAACTGCACAATTGCTTTCAGCCAACTGCATATTGGGCCTATGTTGATGCAATGGAAGAATTTGCCGACTATATATTAGAAAATAATATTTCTGTGTACTCTCCCAAAATTATAGTTACTACCATCGGGCCATTGTATGAAAAAGCAAGAAAAAAGATAGAAAAAGCTTTTAGTTGTTCTGTTTATAATCAGTACGGCTCAAGAGAAGTTGGCTGGATTGCTTTTGAAAATAAGTCAGAACTAGATGTTTGCTTTTGGAGACAGTTCCTTGAATTAAAAGGCAAGTCAAAAGAAAAGAAGATTATCTTAACATCGCTTGATAATTATTCTATGCCTCTTATTAGATATGACATAGGAGATGTTGCCGCCTTAGGTGAAAGTTACTCCATAGGAAAAACTAAAAGCTACTTAACGATTGGAAATGTGGTTGGGAGAACTTTAGGTTTTTTCAAGTTAAGAGACGGTTCTTTGAAACATACACATTTTATTGTTCAGCAGTTGTTTTTTAGAGATTGGATAAAGCAGTTTCAATTAATCCAGCAAAATTATAATAAAATTTTGATTAAAATTGTTGGAAAAGAAAACAAAGAAGAAATGAAGGAGATTGATAAATTATTATTTGATTTTTTGGGCAATGAGTTTGAAATTAAGTGGGAATTTGTGGATAAAATTCCCCCAACCAAAAGCGGGAAATATTTATATACGATAAGTAAAGTTAAATGAAAATATTAATTACTGGAGACATTTCCAATCGGAATATAGAAAATTTTTCAGTTGAAAAGGTTGATCCTAAATACTTAAACTTAATAAAGCAACAGGATTTAGTTATTTACAACCTTGAAGGGCCGATTATTAATCCTAGACAATACCAAAAGAATTTACAATTCCGTGAAAATAAGTTCCAAAACTTTTTAATTACTTCTCTAAATACCTTAAGTTCTAAAATATTTAATAAAAAGCAAAGATACGTATATTCAACTGAAAAAATTATTCCTTTATTAAAACTAAATAAAAATACGTTAGTTACCTTAGCTAACAATCATATCAAAGATTATGGTAAAAATGCATTTAAAAACACCTTAAAAGTATTAGGAAATAACAATATTGATTACATCGGAGTAGGGAGTAATTTACAGGAATGTAAGGATTTTGAAGTTAATAGTATTGTCTTTATAAATATAAATTTAGTTGGTGTAAAAAAACTTGGTGTCCCCTTTCATCTATATTCTGCAACAAATAATGGTTTTGGCGCAAATTATAAAACTTATAATAAGCTATCTCAAAAGATAAAAAGGTATAAAGACAAAGATAAAAAAGTTATTTTGATTATTCATGGGGGGAAAGAACTAGCTGAAAATGAATCCCAGCTTGGATTAGACTTAGAAAAAATAAACCAACTAAATGCTGATTTAACTGTTATCCATCATCCACATGTTTATGTTAAAACAAAATATGAAAAGAACAATATTTATGTTTTGGGTGATTTTATATTTCATTCCCAGGATAACCGGCTAAAACAAAATAGACAATCGGCTTTATTGAGTGTGAATTTTGAAAATAATAAATTCTACCCAAAATTAAATAAATTTAAGGTTAAAGAAATCTATGAATAAGAGTATTAATCAACCATTGGTGTCGATTTTAAATGTCACATATAATGCTGAAAAGTTTATAAAACCCACGTTTGATTCTTTAATTAACCAGGAGTATAGTAATACCGAAATTTTAATTTTAGATAATAATTCTCAAGACAAAACCTCGAAAATACTAAAAGAATATGAAAAAAAATTCAGTAATATTAAAACCTTTTTGGGAGATAAAAATTTAGGACCCTACAGAGGCTTAAATTTTTTACTAAATAAAGCAAAAGGTAAATACATTTCAATAACTGACCACGATGATATTTATCATCCCCAAAAAATTAGCAAGCAAGTGGATTTTCTATCCCAAAACAAAAAGTTTGTTGGCTGCGGTACGAATTTATGTAAATATTTCGAAAAGGACAGTACATTTAAATATGTAAAAATCAAAAAACAAGGAACTTTTGCTGCTCATCCCTCTTTGGTTTTTAGAAATAAACAAGGATTAAAATATAATACTAAAGTGAAATACAAAACTGACACCTATTTTATGAAATATATTTTATGCAAAAAAAAACCATTACTTTATAATATCCAAGAACCGCTATATTTAAGTCGCGTCAGAACTGATAAAAGAAATTTATCCTATTTATGGAATGAAAAATTAACATTTAATGAAATCTGGAGTTATTTTGATCATTCAAATGATAAAAAGGCTCTAATTAAATTTATGTTCAAGAAAATATTAAATTATAATTTTTTCAAAAATATTTTTAGTGAAATGGGGAAGGAAAGTTTAAATTCTTTGAAGAATGGTGATTTCTTTCAGGATTATTTACAATATTTAAAATGAGCTTTTACGATAATTATTACCAACGGGATAAAATAACAAGATTCGGAAAATTTTTAGTTAATAACAAGAATAAATTTTATCTTGAACTAATACTAAAATTCGCAAAGAAAGATAAGGAAAATTTAAAAATATTAGAAATAGGACCTGGTAAGGGTTATTTTGCCCAAGAATGCGTTAAACAAAATATAAACTATACCGCAATCGAAGGTAATGATTTTATGTGTAAAAAGTTAAAAGAAAAAGGCATCAAAGTATATAATAAAATGGTGCCACCTTTAAATTTGAAGGGAACCTTTGACATCATTTTCATGGACCAAGTTTTTGAACATATGGAAAACAGAGACCAGGCTTTAAAATTAATCGAAGAGTGTAAAGAGCATCTAAATAACCAAGGTCTTTTGTTCATTGCAGTTCCAGACATAAGATATTTTAAGGAAGATTTTTTTGGATGTGATTATACTCATGATTTCCCTTTATCTTTATATAGTCTGAAACAAATCTTTGTCGATTTTGACTTTAAAATTAAATATACAAATATTCGAGCTTTATGCTTTAAAGGAACTTTTCCTACAAAATTTATTGATTTAATATCAGAATTGCTTTATAAATTGAACATAACAAAACTAATTTTTAAAAATAAATCTTATAAAATAAAAAATCTGGCACATGCCTCGTGCATAGTAATAGGAATAAAAAAATAATGAAATCAAAATTAAATAACAAAATAAAATTGAATTTCATAGGAATTGGTGCTCAAAGGTCTGGAACAACTTGGTTAGCAGAAAAACTAGATCAGCATCCAAAAATTTGTATTTCAGTACCTAAGGAAATTTGTTATTTTAATAAGAAAAGAAGCTATATTCATAACTCAATGAATGAAAATTACAAAAAATCATTTAATTGGTATCGAAAACGTTTTGCTCATTGTAAAACAAATCAAAAACAAGGTGAATTTTCCACAATCTACTTATTTGATAAATACGCCCCAAGAAATATTTATAAACACTTTCCCAACATTAAAATAATAATATGCTTAAGAAATCCTATAAATAGGGCATATTCTCAGTATCGAGTATACAATAAATACTATAAAGTCGAAGAAAGATCTTTTGAAAAAGTTGTAAGAGTAGAAGAAGAATATAGAGAAAGAGGACTTTATTATAAACAACTAACGAGATATTTAAAATATTTTAATAAGTCTCAAATGCATATAATCTTGTTCAAGAAAATTAAAAATGAACCCGACAAAACCATAAAAGACGTATATCAATTCTTAGAAGTAGATGGCTCTTTTGAACCGGAAGGGTTGGAAAAACGAACAAATGCTTCTAAATCAGTAAAAACCACAAGTATACCCAGACTAATGGGTATATTCTCTGAGTTATTAATCAGTCTCAATCTTTCTTGGCTAATAAGGTTATTGAAAAACATTGGAATCAAAAAATTTATTATGCAATTCATTACTAAAAGAAGAAAACATCAAAAGATCGATACACAAACAGAAAATTATTTAAAAAATTTTTATCAAGAAGATATTGAAAATCTAGAGAAATTATTAAATAAAGACTTATCACACTGGAAATGTTAAAAAAATTAAAAAGATTTATTCTCAAAAAAAAAACTGTTTAAAGAGACAATTTGGAGTTTTATGGCCCAAGGTGTTGGGTTTGTATTTTACTTTGCTTTAAATATACTTCTTGCCCGCCGATTGGGAGTAAAAGCTTTTGGAACCTGGTCTTATTTTTATTCCATAATTTCAATACTATTAGTATTTTCGTATCTTGGTATTAATCCTTCTATCAGGGTTTTCCTTGCTCGATTTAATAAGACAGATTTATTAGGGAATGTATTGAAAGCCTCCTTAAAACTTAGGTTTTTGTTTAGTATTATAATTGCTGTTTCTTTTTTTATTGCTCACAAACAAATTGCAGTATTCCTAAATCGTCCTGATTTGAAAACTTTATTTTTACTTGCTTCCCCTTTATTTATACTTAAAGGCTTAACAGAATATTTAAAAAGTGTTTTCCAAGGGTTACACCGTTTAAAATATCATTTTATGATCAACTTTTTAGAATATGGTTTAAAACTTCTCTTTGTATTTTTACTATTTATTTATTCGGCTAATGTTTTAAATGTCATTTATTCTTTTAATCTCGCTTTTTTACTAACTTCTGTAATTGGATTAGTACTTTTATTTCTTAAATTTTACAAACGGAGACAACCATCAAAAAAGAAATTTGAAAAGAAAATTTTGAAATATAGTTTTCCCTTGTTCCTCATCAACTTAGGATTTATAGTAATGACAGAATTAGACACAACAATGTTGGGTTTTCTTAGCACAGACACGGAGGTCGGGGTGTTTTCAGTTGCCAAACAAGTTGTTACAAACTTACCGCATATTTCTTTGGCAATCGCCACCGGCACAATGCCTATATTTGCAAAATTAAACAATAGTAACAGGAGAAAGTTGAGAAAAACTTTTTATAAATTACTTAAATACAATACTGCTATATTTGGGGTAATAACACTGGGAATTTTAACGCTGGGTTGGTATTTCATTCCCTTGATTTTCGGAGCGGATTACAGCAAATCAACAACCATCCTAATTTTACTTACACCTTATATGTTACTAAGTTCTTATTCGGTATTTTTATCATCTCTTTTAGACTACCAAGGATTAGCAAACAAGAGAGCAGCGAACCTCAGCATAGCAGCTGTTCTCAATTTAGCTCTTAATCTTCTGTTAATTCCTAGCTACGGGGCCGGAGGTGCGGCTGTTGCAACCTCTGCCTCCTACATTCCCTATGTATTTTTGAATTGGAGAGAAGTTAAAAAGTTACTATAGCTCAATATCACCTTCTGACCCGTAGTTAAACCGGGGCTAACTCAAAAGGTAGAATAGACCTTAAACTCCGTAATACGAGAATCAAATTTAACCGCACTTGTTTCTTGGTTTGCAAACAACTCCACCCTTAAGTAAAGAGCTGGGTACTCCTCATCCCAAGGAATATCCAAAAAGCCTTTTCTCCGCAAACCTTTCTTCGACCCTTCAAGACGTTCTAGCAATTCGTAATTTTTTGCATCGTTAGAATACCACAGTTTTATATAATTACCCTCGTAAAGAACAAAAGCATTCCACCATATACTAAGATTGGCCACAGGCTCCAGTATGTCAATCTCATACTCCAAGTACCCTGGCTGATTGTATTCAGCAGGTTGGACAAAATCATAGTCATTATTGTAAATAACCCCTTTTGTATCCGACGCCTCTTCCACTAGCTCTTTTCCACTGTAAGAAGCCATACTCCTAAACTCTTTAACCATGTCCTGATTAAAATAATAAACTTCGACATTAGTATTATCCACTCCCTGACCGTGATATTTCTCAAAGTTTTCTTCAATATAATCTATAATATCCTCCTGAATGTGATAACCCTTCCTAGTTTCCCAAGTTACCCAACCAGACTTACATTTACCTAGATCCTCCAAAAACTCAAAAAAATCGTACTTACGCTTGTTGCGCATACTTATAGCTGTAAGATCATCCCCAAGTTCTCTTAAATAATATGTTCTAAGGTATTGCCCAAACAAAACATCTTCCTCGGGGTTGTAATTTTCAACAATCACTCTATACGCCTCGCGAAACCGTCCGTAACTGTGTTCATCAGCATAAAGAGTTTCTAAACTATTATAAAAATTAAAAAGGATTAAAAAACCAGGAAGACAATACAAGAATATTTTTATTACTTTTAAATCAAAGAGTTTGATAACGAGATAATAAGAAAAAAGAATCAGAATAATCGAGATTGGCACAATGTGAGAAATGTAATAAAAATGGGAATACCGATCAGCGATCCATATAAAGAAAACTAAGGATAGAGATACAGTTAGATAGGAATATACCAACTTCGATCTTTTTTCCTTGCTAAAAATTAAGGGATATATTAATCCTACTAAAAGAAGTGTAATTCCGGCTTCCTTAATAAAAGGGAAACTGGTTAGATATTTTAAGTAAATACGATTATTTCTTCCGAAAAAAGAAATATGATGCAAAAATCGTTCCGTAAAACCGAAATAATAAAGTAAAAATACAGAAAAGGTAATGACAAGCCCCAAGAAACCTACAAAAATATACTTGCGCTCTTTTTTCACTATTGCTAAGTAAATAATAAACAACAATAATACTGGTAACAGTACGAGTGAATTAATGTGGATAAAATAATTTAGAATCAGAAAGAGCAAAGCAAGGAACGAAGCCTTCCAATTAAAATCTAGATTGTTTTCTATAAATCTTCCCAGGGGCTTTAATTTTATATTTACTTTCCTGCTCTCGGTAATACTCCTATAAATAAAGTAAAACAGGAGTAAGAAAATAGGAATTAAAACGGCATACATCCGTGTGTATCTAAAAATATCTATAAACCGCGAATAAAATACAAATGACACTGTAGTAAGAAGAGCTAATTTTTTACTCTCCCAAAAATATTTAGTCACAAAATAAACACTAACTAAAAATATCAACCCAAATAAAACGGAAACTATGCGCGAAGAAAATTCAGAAATACCAAAAATTCTGTACGACTGGGCAACAAACCATGTATGGGGCCACGCCCGGTCGTAATGTCTACTACCTTGCGCCCCTTTTAGCCAGTCCCAAACATAAAACTCTGAAGTGTAGTAATAACCTGCAGCAGAACCAATAACTTGGTACTCATCTTCCCTAAATTCATAATTGATATTGTGAGTGTAAACAAGGCAACCTGTTAAAATAATCAAACCTAACCCCAAAGAAAAAACCCAACCCTCTTTATACATCCATCCAAAAATATTTTTAACAATTGGAATATTATTTATTTTGGGATATTTGTTTTTGAATTCTTCTTTTCTCTTTTCTTCTGCTCTTTTTTCTTGTTCCTTTTCTGAATGTACTTTCTTTACTATTTCCTTTCTATCTCTCCAAAACAAGCCGATGCCGAGCAGACTTGTTACTGCAATTAAACATATTTTGAGACGATTGCTGAGAGAAAAGTCAAAAAGATACTTTGACAAGAAAGGATAAAGAGAAGTAAAAGAAAGAAGTACTAAGAAAGCATATTTGAGAACTTTATCAAAATAATTTTTCTTCAAAAGATCTGCAATCATGATAAAAATTAGTTGGTCTTCTTATAGGTATGGGTACAACCTATTCCGAACATTTATATTTTATATACTGAAGCGTCTTTTTCAAACCTTCCTCCAACCCAACCTCCGGCTGCCAGGAGAGTTTTTGTTTTGCGCGGGAGATATCCGGGCGGCGTTTTTGCGGGTCGTCCTCCGGCAAAGGTTCGTAGGTAAGTTCACTGGAGCTTTCCGGCAGGAGCGCAAGCACCTTGTCCGCCAGTTCCAAAATGGTGTATTCCACCGGATTACCCAAATTCAAGGGTCCAAAAAGCTCCCCCTCATAATTCATAAATTTAACCAAACCGCGCACCAAATCATCTACAAAACAAAAGCTCCGCGTTTGCTCCCCGTCACCGTAAATTGTTAAATCCTCATCATTTAACGCCTGAGTAATAAAATTGGTTACCACTCGCCCGTCGTCCGGACTCATATACGGCCCGTAAGTATTAAAAATGCGCGCGACGCGCACATCCACCCCGCGGTTAAAATATTCAAGGCAAAAAGTCTCTGCTGCCCGCTTGCCCTCATCATAACAGCTGCGCGGTCCCACCGGGTTTACATTTCCCCAGTAAGTCTCTTTTTGCGGGTGTTTTTTTGGGTCGCCGTAAACTTCGGATGTGCTAGCTTGCAAAACTTTTGCCCCCTTTTCCTCTGCCAGTTCCAACACATTTTTCATCCCCATAATATTTGTTTCTAGAGTGTAAAGGGGCTCTTTTTGGTAAACAGGTGGGGAAGCTGGGCAGGCGAGGTTATAAATTTGGTCAATTTCCCCTTCTATTTCCAACGGATTGCGGATATCCGCTTCCAGAAAGCGGAAATTTTCTTCATCCGCAAAAAGCTGCAAGCGCTCCCGCGAGCTAGCGTAAAAATTGTCTATACCGACAACCTTATGCCCGCGGGAAAGTAATTCTTTAACCAAATTAGTCCCAATAAACCCGGTCACTCCGGTTATTAAAATTTTCTTTCTGTTGTTCATAATTGTACTAGTTAACTATTGTGGTTTCGGTTATCCGCACACAGCTTTCCGCATTCCGCAGTTGTTACGGATTTTCGCTGATTTGTACTGGATTCCCGCGGATTGTGGAGTGCAGCGTAAACGTCGCTACTCCCCATTGACCCCGAACCAGAATCCCGACAAGTCGGGATACGGTACGGGGCCGCTTCAACTGAAGGAAAACTCTTCACTTCGTTTGAATTTTCCTAGTTTCAGCGGAAGTCCACCAGTTTGCTAAAAAACTTTCGCATCATGCGGAAGTAGTATTTAAAAGTTTCCCAGTCAGTTAGAGCTTCCCATGCTTTGCGCGCAATAAATTTCGGCGTAAGTACAGATTTATACAAGCCTTGCACCAAGCCTTTTATTTCTTCGTCACTCATTTCTGTTTTTAAAATTGGTTCGCGCATGTCATAACGATCCCAATCTTTAGTTTTGAGCCAGCCTTTTTCCTCCGCCTCGCGGAACAGCGGTGTACCGGGGTAGGGAGTAACAATGGTTGCTTGCAAAGTATCGCTATAGCCTTTTTTAAACATTTCCCGGGCAAAGTTCAGGGTGCGCTTTGCCTCCTCTTTACTTTCCCAAGGGTAGCCAACCATTGCCGTAGGGTGGGGGTTTAAGCCCGCCTCTTTTGCCCACTTGAGTTGGGGCTCAATTTGCTCCACTTTAAGGTTTTTCTGAATTCTATCCAAAGTTTCTTGGTTGTAAGATTCCAAACCGTAAAGCAAAAAGCGAAAACCCGCCTCCCGCATCAGCTCGTAATCCTCCTTGTCCAATCCGGCATTAAAACGCATATTACAACTAATCCGCACTTTTTCATTATACCCGCGCTCAATCATGCCGCGGCAAAAATCGGTGAGCCACTCGCCTACTGGAAAAGTACCCGAATCATCCATAATTTCACGAACTGGGTAATTTTCAAGGATGTGGCCTACCTCGTCCAAAGCCCTTTCAACACTCATTACCCTAAAGTGCTCTCCGGGATACAAAGTCGTCCAGCTGCAAAATGTGCACTTACCCCACCAACAGTCACGGCCAAACATGGTATAAGTTCCGGGAGTGCGCGCGTAGTTGGAATTTTGGTAGGCGTAAAGCTCCCACTGGGTAAGGTCGCGGTCAATAAAAGGGAGTTCGTTAAGGTCGTGGTTGAGGACAAAATGGCCGGTGGAGGAATAGTCGGCCGAAGGAGATGATCCGCTGCATTCCTCAGCCCCAGGGGCTTCTGCAGACCTGCCTGCCGGCAAGGCAGGTCCAGCCCCTGGGGCTTTCCCTGCAGCGGGCTTTCTATACCAAATTCCGGGTTCAAGATCTTCCCCTTTAGAAAGATGATTGCAAAGATTAAGAAGCAAAAAGTCGTAATCCCCACCGGTAAGGATATAATCCACCTTGCTGTTTTGCATTGATTCCTCCGGCAAAGCAGTCACATGGTCACCAACAAGAACAATACTTAGACCACTGCCCGCAGGAGAAGCCCCTGGGGCTTCTTTGGCCGCAGCCCCAGGGGCTAGGGAATGCGGGCAAGTTATGTCCTTCAACCTATCAATAATCTCCCAATGGCGTTTGATAACCGGGGTTTTGGTCTCCAACATCAAAACATCGGGATTAATTTCCAAAAGATCTTTTTCCCATTCGGCGTATGTTTGCATACCCCAAATCCCGTCCAGCCAATATACTTCATAACCCTTCTCTTGCAGGAAAGACGCGGCATACGCGGGAACAACGGGGTAAGCAGTCCAAGGAGATGTACCCCACTGAAACTGCCTGTTTTGTGCCAAAAACGCACGACCTTTGGGATTGTCAAAAGGAGGGTAGCCAATTGCTACTTTCATTGCAGACGTATTTTAGCACAACACTAGGAAGTGAATAAGAAATAATAGATATTGGATACGGGATATGGAATAAGAAATAGTGAATATGGGATAAGGGATAGGAGATAAGAGATAATAAATTACAAATGACAAATATCAAATTACAAAAGCGGAGAGCGGATTGCGGAGAGAAATTAGCCCAGAGGCATGAAATTAAAAATTACGGGCAGACCCGTGAAATTGAAGAAAAGAGAAAGGAAACACAGTGGATACACAAGAGATAAGAAATAATAAACAACAAATACCAAATTACAAATAACAAATAGCAGAGAGAATTTAGCCTACGGCTAAAATTAGGAGAAATTACGCTCAGAAGCGTGAGATTATATGAGATTATAAAAGCATAAACCACTAAAACAACGCACACCCCAAACTCCAATGTACAATATACAGTGCACTGTATACTGTATACTGTATACTGTATACTATACACTGTACACTGTATATTACATATTATGTATTATATGCTATATGTTGCACACTAAAAATCACTAGAGGAGAAAAAAAAAGGAGGAACGGTTATCCGGATTTTATAAGGTTTAATTTGTAGTTCTTCTCTGGTATAATAAAAATTACATTTAGAGAGACCAGAAGCACGTTAAAAAGCAGCACAAAGAAAATAGTAGGTAGAAAGTGCAGGAAAAGATTGGAATTTCGTTGGGAAGTTTATTGCCTTGGTGCGCTTTTCCGCTGTGGGATTTTTTGGCAAGATCCTTCGCCATACCCATTGCAGCGGCCATGACCAAGGAAATTGGTGCGAGCTTCTGGCAAGTATTGCCATTCAAAGGCGTAACGGCAGCAGCTCTAGAAAAAGCAGAAATTCCTGTACGCTACGCAGAGCTTGCCTGGAACGGAACCACGCTCTGGCGTCACCTCCGCGGAGAAGAAGGAAACGCGGGAACGCCCAGCATGTGGCAAGACATTCTGCTTTTCCCACATCCGCGAATTTCAACTCTGCGGACTTCGGAATTTCTGTTAACATTCCCCGAAGCAGTGCTAATCAAGCACGAAATCCCCAGTGCAAGTTACAAGTCTTGGAATTACTTGACGGAAATTCACCCCGAGCTGGATATGCCTCCGGGAAACTTAAATCTTGCAGCTGCATCTTGTCTGGAAACAGATAAGCCCTATGTTCTAGACACCAAACACATGCGGCGGGAGCACCGAGAGGGGATACCTAGCCCACTTCAACCTTGGGAAGTATTTTGGGAAACCCTGTTCCCTATTTCCCAAGCAGTACACATCCAACCTTTGAGCAGAGAAGAACTCACAAGAACCCTAGATGGCTATCAGACAGAGCTGTGGCGAATGCTTAGCTACCTAGAGAGTTTCGAAGGGGATTTGGTTATTGAAATTCCGCCTACTCTGTGGGAACCAAGAGTTATGTTAAAGCCAAAAGAGTTGGGAAAATCACTCCGAAAAGTGAGAAAACTCTTGGAAACAGTAGCTTTTTAGAAAGGAGTTTCAAGCATATGCTCAACAAGGAGCTTAGATTTCTCGCAGGCAAAAGTTTGGAAGACGTTACAAAAGTCCCTTACGGTTTTTCACCCCTGTATGAAGTAGTTGTACTAATAATTATGCTTACGGGTTTAGCTATCTACCTTGCTTGGCAAGCCAAGCAAAGAAACCTACCAAAGAAGCCAAGGAGAACTTAGCAGCTATTATTTACGGTCTGTTAGCTAGCAATCAGCGCATGTTTGTAATTATGCTAGTTGTAGCCACCGTAACTGCAAGAGAAGTTCTCTACTAAAAGGATGGGAAAAACCCGCCACGTGTCCCTCGCCCACTCTATACACTGACCCAAAACCAAGCACCTTGCAAAAAATCACAGGAATGGTTCCAGCATCACTTCGGTTAAAGCCTGTAGAAGTCTAGGAGGGGCTCGATGTTTGAACTCGGAATAAATCCAGAAATAGTCATTGTTCCCTTAGGGTTATCTCTAGGACTAACGTACCTAGTAGTAGCCGGGGCTTACTTTGCACTTACCATAAGGATACTCACCGAGCTCTGGAAACAGCGCAAAGCGTGGAACTTGGGAAAGTTCCTATTAATCTCAGGTTTCACAGTGCTCACACTCAGCATCTATGCACTAGCACCACTGATTGTGCTGGCACTATAACTGCACATCACCAAGCACCCTAAGCGGGAATAGATTTCTCTATCCCATTGGGGTGCTTTTTTCTTTTTTCCAGCCAAATTTAAGTCTATAATACTACAGGATTTTTAATCTGGGTTAGACTAACCTTAATTTTTGCTGTATAATCTACACTACTATGGCAAAAAATAACCAGAAAGATAGGAGCTTTTCTCAAAACACTCTTCAATTTATAGAAGAGTATCAGCAAAAGCTAGATGAAAAAAAGGAAGAGGAATCTCTCCAAACTATCCATGTGGATACTATAGCTTCTAAAGTTGCTGCTTTTTACGAAAGGCTACGTATTATTATTGATTGGAAAGATGAGCATCTTATCCGGAGAACAGCAATTGAACGCAATTTAAAAAGAAGGTTCCTTTCCGAACTAGGTTTCCGATTCAACGCCAAGTTAGATCCACACCAAATTGCTGAAGATCTTCTTATAGAATTAATCCGTGCTGGACATTTCCCCAATAACACAATACCAAAGAAAAGAATTTCTGACCTAGCAGAGATAATAAAAAAATATATTATTATTCTAGAAAATTCGGAAAAGCCTCGACAAAATACCAAAGAAAGAGTTAATTTTTACCATTGGGTTTTGGAAATGGGTGCTTGTGAAATTGAAGAAGCTTTAGAACCCCCAATAAAGCAAAAAGCGCTACTAACTTACATGACCAACCAACTTTCTAAGCGCCTAAGGTTGGATCCTGAGCTTAGAATTCAGGATCGAGAAAAGTGGACTCTTACTTATATTGCAGTGCACCGCGCTTTATTCCGCCTAGACTCTCCTCTAATTCATTATCATCTACTTAGAAAAAAATATTCTGATTGGAAAACAACAGATGAAACCCGCCTAAAAGAGATTGCTAGAGAACTACCTGCCACCCGAACTGAGTTTGAAAAGCTTTTAGAACATCCCCTCTATCCAAAATTTTACAAATATTGCGAACGTTATAACACCTTCTACCTAATTCTTAGCGACGTTTTGGATATGTTGGAAAAGCATCAGCAAAAGAAAGAGAAAAAGTCAGACCAAAAAGTTGAACCTCTAAATGTAAAAGAGGAACTTAAAAACCCAAAAAAGTGGAAACCGCTTGCTAAAGCAGCTTTCAACGAACGAAGCGAAACTTTGCGTTCTCGACTTAACAGGATAGCTATCTACTCAACTCTTTCCATTTTTGTGGGCGGTATTTTCTCTCTTTTCCTCGTAGAAGTCCCTCTAGCGCGGCTTTTTGCCGGAAGATTTAGCCCCATGGCTCTAGCTATTGACCTTTTAGTTCCTACTGCCCTTATGTTTATCTTGGTAGGAACAGCACGCAAACCAGAAAAGGAAAACTTAGAAAATGTTATTGAGGGACTAGAGAAAACAATATATCAAGAAGGAAAGTGGGGAATTTATCAAATTGACAAGCCGCGCAAACACGGCTTCATTGCCAATTTCCTAATTACCCTCTTCTACTTCCTAGTTTGGGGTATTTCTTTATCAGCAATTGTTGCTATCTTTTACTTTGCACAAGTTCCTATTCCTTCTGTTGTATTAGATACTATTAATGTAGCTGTTGTTACTTTTGTTGGCATTGAAATTCGGCAGAGAGCAGATGACCTAAAAGTAGGCGAAGAAAAAACCAACTTTTTCAACTTTATCTTTGATACTCTATCACTACCTGTAGCTAAATTTGGTAAGTGGCTTTCCGATAAGTGGAAGGAGTATAATGTGGTGAGTGTGTTCTTCACTGCACTAGTTGACATGCCTTTTCTAGCTTTCATTGAACTAGTTGAAAGCTGGAGTGCTTTCCTCAAAGAGAAGAAATCCGGCATTTACTCCTAGCGCGAGTTATCTAAAGTACCCCTTAGCGTAACTATAGCTACCATCCCGCTTCTTTTTTTTCATTGCCTTTTTTATTTCTTTCAATCTTTTCTTCTCCTCTGCACTAGCTAGAACTTTCCCCAAAAGACCCAACAAGCCGCCCATACCATAATAAACCCTTTTTGCAACTGTTCCCACTGTACTGGGAGATGCTTCAACCCGTTCTGCTATTTCTATATTAGAATCCTCAGTAGAAATTAATTCCCGAGCAATATGCCACCTTTGCGCCAACATCCGCAGTTCGTTATCTGTTAGCAAGTCGGAAAAATACTTCAAAATCTCCTCATAACCTTCTAAGCTCTCCATATCCTTAAACCACTGCTCCATTTCCTTATTCACCCAAGGGTACTCTGGATTAGGATTTTCTGGTAACTTTGTTTTTACTCTAATCAATACTCACCTCCTTTGACTCCCTATTTGACCCCCTAATAGCCACTTAACCAAGTACTGAAAAACAAGACAACTAGAAAAATAATACAACTAAAAACAAGAAAACAACTAGAAACAAAAATACAACTAGAAACAGAAATCACACCTATCAAACCACTTCAAAAATAAATATAAACCACCATACAATGCACAGTACACAATGCACTGTTTACTGTATACCATGTATTATATACTATATACTATATACTATATACTATATACTATATATTGTATATTGTGTATTGTGTATTGTGTATTGTGTATTGTGTATTGTGTATTGTGTAT
>JAYEID010000001.1 GCA_034659915.1 Patescibacteria group bacterium | reverse complement strand
TGTTTAATTTTCATTTTTAAATTAATTTATACGCGTTAAGTTTGTAGTGGTATAGCTAAGTATTGCTGAGGCTGCGTTCAATTTCTAGTAGTCGATTGTACTTAGCTACCCGTTCCCCTCTTGCTGGTGCCCCAGTCTTTATATAGTTGGCATTTAGTGCTACTGCAAGATCGGAGATAAAGCTAGAGTTAGTTTCACCACCGCGATGAGAAACAACTACAGTTAAATCATTTTCTTTTGCGTTTTGGGCAAAATCTAAAGTTTCTGAAAGAGTACCTATTTGATTTGGTTTAACAATAACTCCTGTTATTAAGTCCATTTCTAAGGCGTTTTTTAGTCTATTTTTATTTGTGGTTAAAATATCATCTCCGATTATTTCAACTTGGTTAGAAAAAGCTTTTTTAGCTTTAGCCCAAAATTCTGGGTGGTTTTCATCGAAAGGATCTTCAAGAGAAATTAACAATTTATGGTGCTCAACGAGATCTTTGTAGAAGGTTAGAAGGCGGCCAGCATTATAGTTTTGTTCAAGGCCACTGAGCTTGTAAAGTGTTCCCGAGCAAAAGGAGTTGGCAGCTATATCCAAGGCTATACCAGCACACTCTTGTTTCACTTTTTCAATTGCCTTTTCAATAAGAGAAAAAGCATCGTGCAGGTTTATCTTTTGGGGTGAAAATCCTCCCTCAGTACCAACAGCTGTGGTAGAAGAACTTGTATTCAGAGTTTGCAATAAGGTTTGATATATATTTAATCCTAAGTCAATTCTCTCTTGGAAATTATTACCCTTAGGGGTAACCATAAATTCTTGAAAATCCATGCTGTTTTTTGCATGTTCTCCGCCCTCCAACATTAAAAGCATAGGAATAGGCATTTTCCAATTTTTTTCTTTTGTGGGGCATAAAGTTCGAATATATTTATATAGGGGCTGGTTCTGGGATTTGGCTGTAGCGTCGCAGATTGCTAAGGATATGGATAGAATGGAATTACCTCCCAAAGCAGCTTTATTCTCTGTTCCATCAAGGTCTATCATCTTTTTATCCAGTTTTCTTTGTTCAGCAGAGTTCAGACCTTTGAGTTCCGGTGCCAGCTTCTTGTGGATGTTATTGATAGCTTCTTTTGTTGGGATCAAAGCAGCTTCTTCTGACCCAGTGGAGATTCCAGAAGGGACTTCTCCTACCCCCGTAGCACCGTCTTCCAAGTACACACGAGTTTTTAAAGTCCATTGTCCGCGTGAGTCAATAATTTTACTGCTTTTTATTTTTGTTATTTTAGCCATGTTTTATAGTGTATCTACAAAAGATATTCTAATTCAAGATGTTTATTTACCAACTACTTCTTTTTCTGCATTGGAAATTATTTCCCGAGTTTTTTCTATGGCATCAGGACTTACAGAAATGCTAGTTATTCCCCACCTTACTAGTTTTCTTACTAGTTGGGGATAAAGCGTGGGTGCTTGTCCACAAATAGATGAAGAAATGCCGTGGGCAGCAGCTGTTTGAATGGTTTTTTGAATCATCCATTGGACAGCTTCATTTCTTTCATCAAAGAGGTCCGCTAATTTAGCATTGTCTCTGTCTACTCCTAGAGTTAGTTGTGTGAGGTCGTTGGAGCCAATGGAGACGCCATCAATTCCAACTCCAATAAACTTCTCCAGTAGGATTACGTTAGAAGGTATTTCTACCATAAGCCACAATTTGAACGACGAGTTTCGATGCAGTCCTACACTGCTCATTATTTTCTTTACTTCTGTCAATTCTTCTGGTGTTCGAACAAAGGGGATCATTATCCAGACATTGCGTTGTTTTTGTCTTGCCTTTTTTACCGCTTCTAGTTCTACCTTAAATACTTGAGCATCTTCGATATAACGAGCTGCTCCACGGAAGCCTAGCATGGGGTTTGCTTCTTCTTTTTCGTATTCTTCTCCTCCTTCAAGATTATGGTATTCATTGGTTTTTAGGTCACTAGTTCTGTAAACCACAGGACGGGGGTCAAACGCTTTGGCAATTTTGGATATGCCAGTTGAAAGAGTTTCTTTTAGTTTGTTTTCTTGACCTTTCTCAACTAAAGCTCGCGGATGTTTACCAATTTCAGCAAACATGAATTCAGCTCTTAAAAGCCCAACGCCATCCACATTCTTGGTGGCAATTTCTTTGGCTAAGTCAGGTTGCCCTAGATTTACGTATAAGTTGGTGGCAGTAACTTGTGATAGAGTTTGTTTCTTTTTTGGTGTTTTGTGTTTGCTACCTTCTACATTCTTTATTTGTTCAGTTGAAAACCTGCCTTTGTATATTTTTCCATGTTCTCCAACTACAGTTACAGGTTCCTCATCGCTGAGAACTTTTGTTGCAGTTTCGGTGCCAACAATACAAGGAATTCCTAGCTCGCGTGAGACAATTGCAGCATGGGAAGTTTTCCCACCCTTATCAGTGATTATTGCTGCAGCTCTTTTCATAGCAGGTACAAAATCCGGGTTTGTCATTTCAGTAACTAGAATATCTCCTTCCTTAACCTTGGCTAGCTCCTCTGCAGAATTTAGTTTTTTTACTACTCCTGTTCCAACTCCTGGGGAGGCTCCTACACCTTCTAGTAAGACATCATTTTCTGAGATGCTGATTTTTTCTGGTTTTTCAGCTTCTGCTAATTCTTTTGTTGATACAGTTGTTACTGGACGAGTTTGGACAATCCAAACTTTTTCTCCTGAAAATACCCATTCAATATCTTGAGGATGTTGATAGTGATCTTCTATTTTTATTCCCCATTTTGCTAATTCTTTAATATAGTTGTCAGCTAATTTCTGTTTTTCTTGCCATGCTTTTGAAACTGGAACCTTTCCCTTTGCTGTAACTTGAAATGGTTGCTTAGCAATAACTCTTTCTTCTATTTCCAAGGTATTCTTGTTTACAATATAACTATCCGGAGTAAATGAGCCTTGGACCAAACCTTCTCCAGTGCCAAATACAGCTTCAATTGAAATTTTGCTCGGATTATTTGTTAGAGGTTCTAGAGTAAATAAGACACCCGAAGTTTCTGGTTTAACCATTTTTTGAATTGGAACAGCTAAACCTACTTCCATGTGTTTAAAACCTTTTGATTCGCGGTAGAAAATAGCACGGGAAGTGAAAAGTGATGCCCAGCATTTCTGGACTGCTTTCAACACATTTTCTTTACCTTTTATACTAAGGTAAGTTTCTTGTTGTCCAGCGAAAGAGGCGTCGGGAAGGTCCTCAGCAGTAGCTGAAGATCGAATAGCTACGGAACAATCTTTTGCGCCTGATAGTTCGCGGTATGCACCGACAATTGCTTTTCTAATATGATCTGGTATAGGTGAGGCTAGAATATGGGTTTCAATTTCTTTTGATGCTGCTTGTAATGCTCCGGAATCCTCTACATCTAAGTCTTTGAGTGCAGTTTCAATTTTTTGCTTTAGCCCCCCACGACTAAGAAGCTCAAAATAAGCGTTAATAGTTACAGTAAAGCCGTTAGGAACTGGTACATTAATCTTTTTTAATTCTCCAAGGTTAGCAGCTTTACCACCAACTAAGTCAGTATCTTCTTTGCTAGTTTCGGAAAACCAGAGAATCAATTTTTCAGATTTTTCGTCACTCATAGGCAGGAATATAAAAACAAAATTTTAAATACTAATTTTTTGTAAATTCTAAATCCAGATTACAAACTTTTTAGAGTTTGATTGTTGTTAATTTTTGTTTGGTTCTTTTATAACTTTTGGTTCAGGAACATATTTGTAGTTTTCATTTTTTACTAGCTGATACCCGCTTTTAGCTTTGATAATATAATAGCCAAAACCTTGTTGCTTTTCAATAAGTGAGTAGTCGTTTTTGGTTTCTTGCGGTAGCCAATTTATAAGAACTAGAGGTGATTTTCCAATATTTATTGTTTCGTGGTACCACCCTGAAGTTATTTTTATATAATCTCCTCTATTTGCATGTATTAATTTTATCTCTTCTATATGATTGGGAGAGTTTTTTTTCATTTTTTGAAGGACGAATAATGCTTTGCCTGTTAAAAGTTTGTATAGTTCTTCTTCTTGCTTGGAGTGGATATGACCAAAGGTTTTGTTGAATTCTTTACCCAAATTGAAGGCGGGTATGATGGTTAAGTCGCATCGTCTACCCTTTTTTGAAAAAAAGGGTAAACCTCTTAGCATGTAGTAGGTTTTGGAGGGAACTTTTTCTTCAGGATTTAGTAAAACCTTTTTAATTTCTTGTGCTTTGCGTACAGAAAATTGCATTTTTTTTCACTTCCCTGCTTCAATAAATAAATTTACCTGATCTAGACCGAGTTCCGGGTATTTTTCTAGGTTCTTTTTTACATCTTCAATTAGTTTTTTTAGTTCCTTCTTGTCATTAGCCTCAAATCGTAGGGAAAGGGCGGGAGTGGTGTGTGATGCTCTTATTAATGCCCAACAGGATTTGGAAAACAGTATTCTTAGTCCATCAGCTTCAAAGATGTCGTAGTGCGATTTATACATTTCTTTCATTTCTTGCACAATGTTAAATTTCTTTTGGTCAGGGCAAGGAACCTTAATTTCTGGGGTGTTGAAAGTTTTGGGAAGCTTTTCGTAAGTTTTTGATAACGGAGGATTTGTATGTGTAGCCAACTCGACAAGTTTAGCAGCAGCGTAAATGCCATCGTCGAAACAATTGTTTTCACGATACATAGTGTGACCAGACAATTCTCCTCCTAAAAGTATTTCAGGGTCCTTTTTCATTCTAGCTTGGAAAAATGGATGACCGGTTCGCATCATTATTGGAACTCCACCTGCTTTTCTAATTTCAGTTCTTAAAATTTGGGATGACTTAATATCGTAAAGTATTTTGGCTCCGGGGTTTTTTTCTAAAACGTGTTTTGCTAATAAAACTAAAGTGCGGTCATTTTCGTGGTGGTTACCTTCCTCGTCCACAATACCAAAGCGATCACCATCTGTATCAAAAGCTAGACCAACATCTGCTTCTGTTTCTTTTACCTTTTGAGACAGGTCTAGTGTGTTTACTCGAGCTTCAGGATTTGGTGTGTGGTATGGATAGCTTCCGTGGAGATTACAATAAAGGCTAATTACTTTTATGCCTAGAGCGCGGAAAATACTAGGTGCATATTTAGATGCGGTACCATTTCCGCAATCGATAACAACTCTTGCCCCCTTTCCTAAATTGAATTTGGGAGTTATTTTCTTGAGGTATAGCTCTTTTAAATCTGTGTGTTCAACATTTCCAGAACCTTTTTTGAATTTTTTGGAGAAACAAAGGTCCTTTATTTTTATTATAGAATCTCCGAATACTGGGAGTCCTTCTTGTGTCATAAATTTTATCCCATTATATGCGGGTGGGTTGTGACTTCCAGTTATTAGTGCTCCTCCGGAAAAACCATCTTCGAGTATGGCAGTTTGTATTACAGGGCGAAGTGCCAGTCCGCAGTCAATTACATTGCAACCTGTAGACAACACGCCATCAATAAAATAAGCGGAAATTGAATCTGAGGTGAATCGGTTGTCGTGACCAATAATGAGATTCTTCCCCGATATCTCTTGGATTATAGTTCCAAATGCCTTGCCAATTTTTCTAGCATCTTTGGGTTCAAAATCTTTGTTTACAATACCTCTTATATCGTACTCTCTAAAAATATTTGGGTTTAACATAGTTCTTTGGATACCTTATTACTTCTGTACTAATTTTGTCAAGATCCCCCTTCTAGTTAGACTTTTAACTTTTCTTGTTTACTCATGTCTTTTTTGTAAAGAGCGCCAATGTGTTTAAATGCTTTTTCAGTTGCTATTCGTCCTCGCGATGTTTTTTTAATAAAGCCGCATTGGATTAGATAAGGTTCTAAAACCTCTTCAATGGTTCCTTCGTCTTCGGAAAGGGCAGCGGAAAGTGTTTTTACCCCCACTGGCCCTCCAGCAAATTTATTACAAATTACGCTTAGGAATTTGCAGTCTTCTCGGGTTAATCCATGGTTGTCTACCCCGTGAAGCGTTAGCGCTTTTTTTACTATTGGTAAGTTTATTATATTTTGTTTTTTTACTTGGGCATAGTCCCTGACTCTTTTTAGTAATCTGTTTGCAATTCGGGGCGTTCCCCTGCTTCTTTTTGCAATTTCTTTTGCACATTTTTCTTCCATATCTATTTCTAAAATTTTACAAGATCTGAGGACAATTTTGGTAAGCTCTTCCTCAGTGTAGAATCGGAGTCGATGTAAAGCACCAAAGCGATCACGTAAAGGTGAGCTCATTAGTCCAATTCGAGTAGTAGCACCAATAAGTGTGAACCGTGGTAGGTCAAGTCGCACACTGCGGGCTGATGGCCCTTTTCCAATTACAATATCCAGGGCAAAATCTTCCATTGCAGGATAAAGAACTTCTTCTACTACGTTACTAAGTCGGTGAATTTCATCAATAAAAAGGATGTCATGCGGCGAGAGGTTGGTAAGAATAGCAGCCAGCTCTCCAGGCCGTTCAATTGCGGGTCCAGATGTGATTCGAACATCCACTCCTGTTTCATTACCAAGTACTTGAGCAAGAGTGGTTTTTCCCAACCCCGGGGGACCGTAAAAGAGAATATGTTCCATTGCTTCATTTCTTTTCTGTGCTGCTTTTAGAAATACCTTGAGTTTGTCTTTAAGTTTATTTTGACCAGGGAAATCCTTAAAAGTTTTGGGGCGCAGTGTTTTTTCTAGCGATTCTTTTTCATCTGACATCAGAATTATAGTATCAAAAATTGGTTAACTTTTCATACATGTTAAGATACAGATATGAGAGTATTAGGGATTGACCCTGGTTTAGCAAATACTGGTTGGGGAATTATTCAAAATTCAGTTCCAAACGAGGACTGGGAAGTTATTGATTTTGGTAGTGTTACAACTAAGGCAAGAAGCTCAACTGCAGAACGTTTGAATAAGATTTACACGGAGATTTCAGGTCTAATTAGAAAGCACTCTCCAGATGTTGTAGCTGTAGAAAAGATTTTTTTGGGTGTAAATGCCAAATCCGCACTTAAGGTTGGTGAAGCTCGTGGTGCTGTTATTTTGGCAGCTGGAGATGCTAAGCTGGAAGTTAGAGAGTATACAGCTACGGAAATTAAGGTAGCACTAACAGATTATGGACAGGCAAGTAAGGAGCAGGTGCAATTGATGGTCAAGAGGTTTTTAAATCTTCCTAAAATACCTAAGCCGGACCATGCGGCAGACGCGCTAGCTTGCGCTTATTGCTATGCGGTAAGTAACGGGGATTTAAAGCTCTAGTTTTAACTAAAAATATGATTGGAAGTCTACATGGGACTATTTCGCATAAATCTGAAGGTACGATAATTGTATTGGTAGATGGCGTTGGCTATTCCGTTGTTGTTCCTGTGAGCATTATTTCCAACTATTCTGTTGGAGAGGAGATTGAACTTTTTACACACCTTTATGTACGGGAAGATGTTTTTGAACTTTATGGTTTTTCTGATTTAGAAGGCATGGAAATTTTTAAACTCCTTATATCTGTTTCTGGTGTAGGACCTAAGACAGCTATGGGAGTTCTTTCTCAAGCATTGCCGGAAGAGATAAGAGACGCTGTGGCAAAAGCGGATAAACCTGTTTTTTCTGCTGTATCAGGAATTGGGAAAAAAACAGCAGGTCGGATTATTTTGGAACTTCAATCTAAGTTAGGAGAATTAGAGGAGTTGGATCTAAGTAGAGAGCCGGAAAAGGAAGAAACAGTAGAAGCTTTGAGAAATTTAGGATACAAGAAGAGCGAGGCAATAGAGGCACTGAAAGATGTAGATAGTAGTTTGCCAACAGAAGAGCAACTTCAAGAAGCGTTAAAGAATTTGGGTAGGTAACTTGATACCTCCGCCGCGGTCTCTCACGGACTCCTTCCGAAGCCGCTGTTTGGCAGTTGCTAGCTTCATTTTGAGTAAGAGGACATTTATAACCTCTCTTGAAATGATTAGTTTGCAATTTGTCGGCAGCGGCGTTTTTTTAATTTAAAATTAAAGATTTAAAATTACTTTCGAGGATTCTTCTTTTTTTAATTACGAGTTACGAATTACAAGTTACTCTTTTTGTATTTCTCGATAGCTTTTTTTACCGCATCTGCAGCAAGCACAGAACAATGTGTTTTAGCTGATGGTAGCCCTCCCAAAGCTTCAGTAACACTTTTGTTGGTTAACTCTTCCGCTTCGGTTAAAGGTTTTCCTTTTACCATTTCAGTGGCAATGGAAGATGTGGCAATAGCTGCACCACAACCTAGAGTTTTAAATTTAATATCTTCGATGTATTTTTCTCCTTTTCTCTCCCCTACTTTTATGTACATTTCCATTACATCTCCACAGACAGGGTTACCTACCCGAGAAACAGCGTCTGGGTTTTCGATAGTACCCATATTTCGTGGGTTGAAGAAATGATCCATTACTTTGTCAGAATATAAATTTTCTATGCTCATAATTTGTTTTTATAATTATACCATTTGAAAACAGCCATCTGCTGCTTTATCTCTTTTCTTGTCCTTTTTTAAACTTTCCGGTGACATTTCTTGTAATTTATTAATTATTGGTGGTAGTTTTTCTAGAACATAATCCACTTCTTTTTCAGTGTTGTACTTACCAAGCGAAAGACGTAGCGAAGCGTGTGCTACTTCTTGCGGGACTCCCATTGCTAAAAGAACGTGCGAAGGTTCTAATTCTCCCGAAGTACAAGCAGAGCCACTTGTACTTGCTATACCTTCTCGGTCCAGCAAAAGTATCATTACTTCCCCCTCAGCACCTTCAAACACAAAACTGGCAATGTGTGGGGCTCTTTTTTCTGGGTGTCCAGTTAATTTTGCGCTGGGTATTTTTTCTAGTACACCGGAGATCAGTTTTTCACGTAGTTTTTTGACTTTTTTCCTGTTTTTCTTTCTTTCCTTTTCGGCTATTTCAATAGCTTTGCCTAATCCAGCTATATAAGGAACATTTTCAGTACCGGCGCGGAGTTGGTACTCCTGGCCCCCACCGTGGATTTGCGGAACTAATTTTGTCCCTTCTCTTATATATAGAGCCCCAATTCCCTTTGGTCCGTGGAATTTGTGAGCAGAGAGGCTAAGCATATCCACTCCTAGCTTTTGCACATCCACATTAAAATATTCAATTGCTTGCACTGCGTCGGTATGGAAATATATCTTATTGTTGATTGTTGATTGCTTTTTGTTAATTGCACTAGATATCTCTTTGATTGGTTCTGTGGTACCTACTTCGTTGTTTACGAACATAACAGAAACAAGTACTGTTTCCTTTTTAATTAGGCTTTCGACTTGTTTGGGGTTGACTAAACCATGTTTATCAACATCTAGCCAGGATATTTCTGCTTTTCCTGTTTTATCTAAATATTTTGCTGTATCTAACACACAATGATGTTCAATTGGAGATACA
Organism: Patescibacteria group bacterium; assembly: GCA_034659915.1. NCBI lineage: Bacteria > Patescibacteria group bacterium. The sequence goes on along the minus strand of JAYEID010000001.1, from coordinate 18,637 downwards.
ATAAGGTGAGGTTTTGCTTTACCATTCTTGAAGTGCTTGTTGGTTTGGTTTGCGTACTCGACAACCCCTTTTAAAGCAAGGTTATTTGCTTCGGTAGCGCAAGATGTAAAAATTATTTCTGAAGCCTTTTCTGTACCTAGTGCATTAGCAACTTTTTCTCTAGCTTTATCTACAGCGATACGGGCTTTTTGTCCCCAGGAATGTAAAGAATTTGGGTTTCCGTAGATTTCTGTAAAGTAGGGTTCCATTTCTTTTACTACTCGAGGGTCTACTTTTGTGGTTGCAGAATTATCAAAATATACTTTCATAGTGTGTATGCATTTTACCACGTTGCGCTGATCCAACAAGTGACGCATTTATTATAGGTATTGGATTTGCGCTGATTATTAGCTGATTTCCGCAGATATTATAAGCCCAACAAGGGCCTTGACGATCCTATAAGGTTGTGGTAGATTATTTTTCACCTTAACAACAGGCCCTATGGTCTAATGGACTATGATGTCCCGTTTCAGCGGGAAGACAGAGGTTCGACTCCTCTTAGGGCCATTACACGGCTGGTTGGGTGTCTGAGCTGAAAGGCTCCCTCCTATGGTGCGCCTAACCAGTCGTGGATTGCACTTTAAAACGGGCATGTAGCTCAAGTCTTTGGAAGAAGGTGTGGTAGAGCGTTCCGATGGAATCGGAAAGAATCCGGGTTCGAGTCCCGGCGTGCCCATCTCGGGCAGTAGTAAGGGTCACCTCCTGTTACTGTCCATAGTAGTGCTTGGCTTTTGCTGGTGGCTTGTGCGGTCTCCTTTGTGGGCTGCCCCGGGTCTTTGACCTCGCCTGCTAGCCTCGCCAAGCACTACCTCCGCGCCTGTAGCTCAGTTGGATAGAGCATTCCTGAGGTGATATTCAGGAAGGTCGAGAGTTCAAATCTCTCCAGGCGCTTTTCTAGGGAGCTGATAGTCTCAACACATTTTTGATTCGTACGTGTTGAGAGGACCCAGCTCCTTTTTCTTTTCTCTCCAAATTACTTTCAAAATATGATTTACAACTGAATATTAAGAACTTAGGACTTAATATTGCTTTAGGTATAGGTTTTGCAAAGGTTAGTTAGGGTAATTGAAAGTTTCTTTTTTTGTATTTTCTAATGCCTTCTTTATTAAGCTCTTTGTGTTTAGAATACTTTCTGCTTTTTCTAGTTCTGTAGTCTTTGCGCGTGTTTCAGGGTAGTCGGGAACAAAGAGGGAACAGCAGTCTTGATAAGGACGGATTGAGATTTCGTAAGTTTTAATTTCCTTTGCTTTATTTACTATGTCTTGCTTATCCATTCCAATCAAAGGTCGAAGTATAGGTAATGTAGCGACGGAGTTTACCGCGTGAATGTTTTCTAAGGTTTGTGAAGCGACCTGACCAAGACTTTCTCCAGTTACCAATGCTTTTGCACTTTCATTTTTGGTAATAAACTCTGCTAAGCGAATCATCATTCTTCGATAAAGCAAGACTCTTAATTTTTTTGGGCACTGGGCAACAATTTCCTTTTGAATATCTAATAGAGGAACCATGTACAGATGGCTATTTAGTTGCCATTTGGTTAATTCTTTTGCTAAGGCCTGTACAACTTCTTGGGAAGCTTTGTTTGTTTGTGGATAACTGTGAAAGTGTACAAATACGTTTTTTGCACCTCTTTTTGCAATTTGCCATGCGGCTACAGGTGAATCAATTCCCCCAGAAAGAAGTGTTACAACTTTTCCAGCAGTTGTTACAGGTAGTCCCCCAGGACCATTTAATTTTTCAAAGTAAATTAAAGCTTTTTTAGAGAGGATTTCAATATAACAAGTAACATCACCAGTTTCCAAATCAACTTCTGCACCTGATTTTTCTTTAGCGTACCCACCTACTTTGAATTCTATCTCTCTAGATGTCAGGTGATAACTTTTATCTACTCTTGAGGCGCGTATGCGGAAAGTTTTGAACGGTTGGCGTTTTTTTACTTCTTCCCACACAACTTCTTTTAATTTATCTATGTCTCGATCTACTAGTAAAGCGGGTGAAAAGTTTGCTATTCCGAAGGTACGCGCTAACCGAGTTTCAATTTTTGCTTCTAGTTTTGAAGAAGCCTGCTTTGATGTTTCAAGAAAATATCTACCGTAAAGTTTCTTTATTGGCTTCTGTTTTAACCCAAGATTGCCAGTCACTTTAGTAATATTTTTAACCAATTTATTTTCAAAAAAAGGGCGATTCTCGCCTTTTATTCCTATTTCACCATAATGTATTAAATAACCTTTCATATTTGTGTTATAATAGCGTACTTGGTTACTAGTTGTCAGCTTGTTTGTCGATACAAGAGGAGGTGGTTATGGAGTCTTGGGTAACTCTGAATGTTCCCTCCCAGCAAGGGCTGCAAATTCTACTTCAAGCATTTCAGGAAGATTTTACAACTTTTGCTGAGTGTTTGGATGAGAACTTTGGCAGGGAGAGAACGGATCATTTCTTGCAACTCTTGGAAAGTTACGGCGAGTTAGCTTTAAACGGAGGAGGAGAACAATCACTTAACGCTTTGCTCTCGAGAGCGACAATTGATGTTCGACAGGCAGTTCTTTGTTTATTGGGGAGAAGGGCAGCGGACGGAGAACTTACAATGGAGAGAGATGAGATCGGCAACTTTATACTGTCTTGTTGAATTTAGTTAAATGATCAACATGGGCTGTTGTTTTGGGCAACAGCCCTTTTTTTTTTTACTTTTTACAAACTTTTCCTACTTGGCGTGAGATAATTGTACATTAGAGTTTTCGTCACCTGTTTAGAAAGGAAAGTGCACTTTCTCCAAGCTTAAATTCCCAACCTTCTAAATGCTTGTTTCTTTTCACTTCGCTCAATTTTTGCTTTGTTTATCCCTTTTCTTAAGATTTCAATAGACTGGTCGTAAATTTTCTTTTCGACTGGAAAAGGAATTCCATCTTTCCCACCGTGGGCAAAAGAGTAGCGAGCTGGGTCTTCATAAGAAGGTTTTTTACCATAGATTAATTCTCCAACTAGGCTTAGCGCGCGAATTGTTTTGGGTCCCACACCTTGTGTAGCAAGCATTTCTTCAAAGTTTCGCGGTTTTTTTTCTTCTAGTTCTCCGAGTATGTGCTCTAAATACTTGGTTGTGTATTTTTCTTTTGAATTAACCCAATGGTGGCGGGGTAAGTTTAGTTCCTCAACCTCCTTTAAGTTTTTCCAGGTGGTTTTTGCATTTGTAGTAAGCTCCACAGAGAAATTTTTATTTTCAATACTTTTCTTGTCGGTAAGATTAAGAGCCTCGTCCCTTTGATTGCAACAAATAGCGGTATGAGGTTCCACTGTGAATTCTTCCAAGTTTTGCCCAGACCAATGGTAACGTCTAGCCATTCCGTTAGTCTGGTTCATTCCCTGTTGGACAACTGTCCAGTTTCCTTTTAGATCAAAAAAGAAGTTATGGTGGTACAGTTGATAGCCGTCTTGCAGTGCTGTATTGTCAACCTTAGCACTCATTTTTGAAGAATATATTAAATTCTGATATTTGGATTTTTTAATTTGGAATTTTTCAGAAAAGGAGGTAATCTCATCCGGTGTTTTTCTAGATGTTGCTCCCTTACCACCACAGACAAAAATTCCAGTGTCATTTTCCAAGTCTTTTAAAGCTACCTTTAAAGCGCCACCTGTTACAGTGGTTAATCCAGAAGAGTGCCAATCATAGCCCAAAACACATCCCAAGGCTTGAAACCAGTAAGGATCGGCCAATCTTTGCAAATATTCTTCTGGACCGTATTCATCTATTACAGCAATTGAGATTTCTCTTCCCAACTCAACCATTTTTTTGAACAGCCAACGAGGTGCTCTACCTCCGTGCAGCGGTAAATTTGCAGTTCCTGTGCGCATAATTATTAATATTATAACTTAATGAGAAACATACTTGAGAAGGTAGGGGAATTACTGGAGCACTTCAAAGTTTCGAAAGTGGCTGTAGCAGGTAGGAGCTTCTGTTCCGCCAAAAAGTTTTAACCTGTCCATTCTTAATATTACTTGATTGTTACTGCTGCTATCTAGCAATTTATTTAACTCTTGCCCTTGAATTATATTTTCTATATCTCCCTCATCACTTGAATTTACAGAGTAAATACGCTCTTGGTCTTTCTGGTAGCACCCTAAGCCTATTGCATTTTCTTTTACAAAAGCATTGCCCTTCATTTCTTCAAGCCAGTCAAAGAAAGCGGGGTGATTAGTTTTGGTAGTAACAAAAAATGCATAATCTACACTACACTCTTCAATATTTTGGAAAGCACAAGCTCTGTGCTCTGTTTCTAGATAACCTCTTACTGTTAATTCTCCTTCGAAAGTATAAAAGGAAATATCTTCTTGGTTTGGGTAAGCATTCCAGTTTATTTGTGATTCTTTACTTTGGTTTCCTTCTCCCAATTCTCTAAATCTTCGCGGTGATTGTAGACCAACTGTTCTTTGAATGTAAATTCCTCCAGCCAGAGCAATAACTAAGAGAGTAAGCACTTTAAAAATGAAACCGTAGTTTTCCATGATTTCTGGATTTAGTATGACAAACTATGCGTAATAATTCAACTTTATTTTCAACAGATTTTCTATTCCTTATCTTCGAGTTCTTTCAGCCTTTTACTTATGTTTTTTTCTTTGCCTTGGTTTGTCGGATAATAGTACTTCTTCCCCTCCAATTTTTTGGGAAGATAGTCTTCTCCTCTTACATGATGGTCTTCGAAATTATGCGGGTATTTGTAATCTTTTCCATAACCTTTTTCTTTCATTAAATCCGTTACTGGATTTCTAAGGTGCAGAGGTATTGGCTCATTTAACGTTTCTTTTACATCTTTTTCAGCTTTCAGTAATGCATTGTAAGAGGCATTAGATTTAGATGCTGTTGCAAGATAAGTTACAGTTTGTGCCATATTAATGCGACATTCAGGAAGACCTACTTTTTCACATGCTTCAAAACAAGCAGTTGCCAGTGGTAAGGCATGTGGATCTGCATTACCAATGTCTTCGGAAGCAAAAATAACCATTCTCCGAGCAATGAAAAGAGGATCTTCTCCACCTTCAAGCATTCTTGCCATATAGTACAAGGCTGCGTCAGGGTCGGAACCGCGCATTGATTTTATAAAAGCTGAAATTGTGTTGTAGTGCTCTTCCCCACCCTTGTCGTATTTTAAGGAGGAGCGTTGGAGAATGTTTTCGAGGAGGTTTTTCGTTATTTTTAGTGTTCCTGCCGCAGAAAAAGCCCCAGGGGCTAGACCTGCCTTGCCGGCAGGCAGGTCCGCATAAGCCCCTGGGGCTTGGGAATGCGGTGGGGTATTATTTTCGCTTTGAAGGTTGGCTGCAATTTCTAAAGTGTTGAGCACTGTACGACTGTCGCCATTTGCAGAGGCGATAAGAAAATCCAAAGCACCTTCTTCAAATTCAATATTATATTTCCCCAAACCCCTCTCTTTATCCTTTAAAGCCCTCTGTGCAATTTGCTTCAGTTCCTCTGGTTCAAGGCGGTTTAGAGTAAAAACTTGTGAACGGGAAAGAAGTGGTCCAATGACCTCGAAGGAGGGGTTTTCAGTAGTTGCACCGATAAAAATTACAGTACCGTCCTCTACATATGGAAGAAGAGCATCTTGTTGATTTTTGTTAAAACGATGGATTTCGTCAATAAAAAGAATTGTGTCTTGTTTATAAGCCAGTTCTCTTTCTTTAGCCTCTTTTACTACCCTACGAATATCAGCTACTCCTGAGGTTACAGCAGGAAGGGACACAAAATGAGATTCTGTTTCATTGGCAATGATTCTAGCTAAAGTGGTTTTACCGCAGCCGGGAGGTCCCCAAAAAACCATTGAAAAAATCTTGTCGTGTTCAAGTGCTTTACGAATGACTTTACCCTCACCTACAAGATGCACTTGTCCCACAAAATTTTTTAAATTTTGGGGGCGAACTCTGTCCGCCAGAGGACTTTTCATCTTAAGGTAAGTTTATCACACTGCCCAGTATATACATATCCAGAAACACATCAGCTTTATTTCCTTTTATTACAGGTTTATCTAGAGGCTGCCTCTAGATATCCTTGTTTTTATGGTGTTTATCTGTTTTTAGGTTGTAAAGACAACATTAGCGGTGGTAGCCAGTGCTGGTGAGTATTCAGTAGGATGGTCCAATATCGCAGTTGCAGATTTGTTTATGTCATTGAAGAAGTTGCTTGTAATTATACAAGGAACATTACCTATCATTTTACCATTACGGATTAAAATTACATAAGGACAGGGTAATGAGTAGCTTCCAGTTATGCTGTCTTGAGTATGTCTGCCAAGTGCTTTATAAACCAACAGAGCTTGTTCTTGTTTTTGTAGAAATTTATCAAAGTTCAGGTTATTGCTGGTTGTAATTTTGGTAGTGTCCATAGGGGGATGGATTTGTGCTGTAGGTTCCAATCCTGCTTTTCGCGCATATTTGACAGAAAGAATGGGAGTTAGCAATTTTCCATTCTTAATGAATATTGTCTTTTTGCTAAGTACACCTTCTCCTGTAAAGTTGTAGGAGTCGAGAGCCCCGTCTTTTGTTGGGTTGCAGATAACAGAAATGTCATTGCGCAAAATTTTTTCATGATTTTGAAAGTCCTTTAGTCCAAATTTTGATTGACCATTTATTATTCTGCTTCCAGTAAGATTTGAAACTAAAAAACTAAAAAAAAGATTGCGGAAAATAGATGGGTGGAAAATAACTTGCCATTTACCATTGTGTGGTCTTTCCTGCCCTGACACTTTTAAGATCTTTAGTATTTTTTCGGTCCGTTCTTTTTTCTCTTGGACTTTTCCTATAGCTAATAAATTATGGGATCTGTGACTGAAAAATGCCTTTCCATCGTAATAAGATGATATGCGGCAGGATGTAGCTTGCGATGAAAGATCAAAACCAGCTGAGCTTACTAATCTATAGTCGGAAATGCCCAAACCTGCCGACATATATTGAGTACCGTGGGGATTACTAACATCTTGCCATTCTCGGAGTTTCTTTAGCCATTTTGTAATGTAGGGTGTGGAATTTTTGCCTAAATCAACTATCTGTTGGGAACTGACTTTTACTTTGGGGTGTTTCTTTTTGTTTGGAAAATTGTCGCTAAATGGGTCTTCAAAAGCTGTTTGTCTGGCATTAGCCAGAAATTGGTCAAAGTTGGCAAGTGCTTGACGGTGAATATTACCTTTGCTTAACTTTCCATCTTTCCATTGAAATAGGTAGGATCCCGAAAGATTAGATTTAAAATTGACTGGTTTGTATTTTCCCATAAATTCTTTTTGTGTAGCACCTGCGCTGATAATTTTTCTCTGTTTAAATGAGACTCGAAACTGCTTCAATCTTCCAGTCCTTTTTTTGTTTTCAATCTTCTTTAGAAATCTTTCCGTAAAGTCTTTCATTTTTAGCTAACTTTTATGTTCCTCCTAAAGTTACATACGGTGACTTTTCTAAATAAATGAATTCGTTGGAACCAATTAAACTGGTTACACGTTGTCCTCTTCCGCACATTCCTGGGAAATCTGTTTTTATTGGACCAAAACCTTCCGTAATTGACTTTAAGGCTTCTAAGGTTTTACCACTGAAAGAGGAGCCACGAAAGATATTTATAGATGTTGGTGTTATTTCATACAGGTAAGAGAACCCAAACATAAATGTTCCCGCTTGGGTATCTACTTGTCCCCCACCGCGAGATCCCCTTAGAACAAGGATTTTTTCTTCGAGTAGACCGTTGTCCTTTAGCATTTTTTGTATTTGTTTTGGATCTGCTAAATAGCCAGGAGATGATTTGGGATTTTTGACAGAGATAAAAGTTCGACTCATTCTGGGAAGAGGCGTGCTTGAATATGATTCAACTCTTGCTGCTCCTCGTATCTTGTCTCCAATATCCTTTCCAGTAAATACATCTCCGAGCGATTCTTTTACACAACCGTTTTTTATAATGTCTATTTTTCCGCGAGGCACTCCAAAAGCGCTGTAAGGTTGGAAGCTCCAGGTTTTTTCCTTTGTTTCATCGACTATAGAGAGGGTAGGGTTTGCCACTTTTTTTCCTTTTTCCAGCTTTCCTCTTTTAGAAAGTACAGAGCCGTCTTCGTAAATAGTATCCGACTCTGCGCAGTGACCAAAAGCCTCGTGTGCTAAAAGACCGCCTAAAGCGGCATCAATTAGTAAGTTATAATTTCCAGACTCATATTCAGGATGTTTTGCTGACTTCTTAAGCATGTTTATAACAAAATAAGCTTCTTCTAGTAGATTATTTTCTAACTTGGGTTCTGTTAAAACGCCCCACCCGGGGCTAGATTTGATAACGGAGTCATTAACTTTTTTCTTTCCTTCTTGGTAGGTAATATGCATACCTAAGTAGGCACGTGGAATTTCCCACTCTACATTTGTTCCATCAGAACGAGTTATTTTCCAACCTTCTTGGGCAATATTAAAACTGGTGGTAATTCTTAAGCTCTCCCCTACTCCAGGATTTTTGCCCAACTCTTTTGTTTTCTTATTAAGGTCCAAGAGTTTTTTTTCAATTTGGGAAACAGTTAGGAAGTTAAAGTCAAATCCTTTTGTAAGATTAATGGTGTCTTGTTTTGGTTCTAAAAGAAAAATCTCCTTGTTTGGAGTTGCCTTTTTCCCAAGTTTTTTTAGAGATTTTATTCCTTGCGATAAGGTTTCTATTAATTTCTTTTCATCCTCAGTATTATCTGTGGCTGTAAGAACAGAACGCCCCGCTTGATTAAAAAGATGAAAGCCGACCCCAGATGATCTTCCAGTTGACACATTTTCAATAGTATCATCGACAGCTGTTACTCGTTTTACTCTTTTCTCTTGCCAGCGGGTAATTAGGTAAACATTGTTATTTTTAGCAATAGAGTTTAGAGAATTAACCAAGTTTTTCTTTTTTTGTACTTTTAGCAAGGTAAGTTTAGTTTAACATAGAGCCTACGAGTTAGCATGTAATGCGGACTCACGAGTTGATAATTTATAGGGTACCTAGTATAATACTTATACGTTTAGGCAAGACATTACAGTTTCAGGGAGGTTAAGAACATGTTAAAGCGTTTGTGGAATCTAATTAGATTGGGTTTCAGTATTCTTCTCCGGGACGTGACAATTCTCGTGAAGTATTTCGACAGCACTGGAGAAATTCGAAGTGCGCGTTTGTACCAATCTAGTTGGGTAGGCCGGCAACCAAACTGTGATGTATGTATTCCGTGGGAACAGGGACACGTTAGTCGTATCCACTGTTGGTTAGCAAACACTAGTTTGAGGGGGTGGGTTCTTGTGGACTTTAGTACCCTGGGTACCTATGTTGCCGGTTCAGTACCAGAAATTGTTAACGGAAGACTTCGCGTGAGGGAAGAACGGTGTTTTTCCCTTGGCAACCCAAATGTGGAGGCACGAGAAGATAATATTTGGATCTATCCTGAAACAAGGAATGATAGGTTGACAGCGTTTGTGAATAATGGCGGGTATGGGCTTTATATATTAACGCTGGCGGTTATCGCCACGTTAATTATGCTCATTGTAATCATGTATTGATTAGCCTTGTACAGGCCCCTGTTTACATTTCAAATGTGGCAGGGGCCGCTTGTTTTTATAGGTTTTTGGAACGAAGTTTACGATGATAAGCAAGTGCAAACCGATGAGACTCGTCTCGAACTCTCTGGAGCAATTTAAGAGCGGGAGAGTTTCTGGACAAAGTAATAGGACCCTCAATAATAAAAGATCCACACTTGTTATCAAAAGATAAATCCCCACTAAAGTAGACTTCTTCTTCTTTTTTAGCTATTGATGCAGCAGGTATATTTAATTCTTTATGTTCTAAAACTTCTAAAGCTGCGTTTAGTTGACCTTTTCCTCCATCAATCAAAATTAAATCAGGTACAGATTGAAAAGATTTATCTTTTGCCTTTTTTCTGTTATTGATCCGTGAAAACCGTCTTTCTAGCACTTCTTGCATCATGCCCACATCATCGGGTTCTTCTCTTGAACGGATTTTAAATTTGCGGTAATGACTTTTTTTGGGACGAGCATTTTCAAAAACAACCATGGAGCCTGTTGCTTGTTTACCTTGAATGTTAGAAATATCGTAAGCCTCAATTCTTTGGGGTAAGTTTTCCATGCCTAAGGCTGATTTTAGGCTTTTCATTTCGTTTCTTTGCCTGTCTTCTGTTAAATTTATATCTAATTCTTCTGTGGTTGCAGTGCGGAAACCACAGCGGATATACCTTAAATTATCTAACTGATCCCGAACTTTTGCAGCCTCTTTGAAATTTTTTTCTCTGGAAAGCTTTTTCATTTCCTTTTCCAAATTTCTAATAACACTGTTCCCTTTCCCTCTTAAGAAATTTTTTAAGCTCGTCAGTGAATTTCTGTATTCTTCTTCTGTGATCATCTCTTCTGCACAGGGAGCAGAGCAAAGATCCATATCTGCAAAAAGGCAACCCCTACCTCTTTTTTTATAACGCGTGAATTTTCTATTGCTACAGTCCCGAAATGGAAAAGGTTTTCGGAGAAGTTTTAGCACTTTACGAATATTTCCATGGGGATACGGTCCAAAATACTCAGCGTTTTCCCTTTTCTTTCTTGTAATTCGAACCCGAGGGTATTTTTCTTTTGTTATTTCAATTAAGGGATAAGATTTATCGTCTTTGAAGCGTTGATTGTATTTAGGCTTTAAATGTTTTATTAAGTCTGCTTCTAGAAGTAAGGCTGTAAACTCTGACTCGGTTTCAAAGTGCTCAATTTTTCCAATTTGACTAACCATGAGTTGGGTTTTGGAACCTAATTTTGCACTTTCTTGGAAATAGGATTGAACTCTATTTCTTAGATCAACAGCCTTGCCCACATAAAGAGCCTTTCCAGTTTTATCTCGAAAAAGATAGACTCCAGGAGTTTTTGGAAGGCTCTTGATTTTTTCTTGCAATTCATTTTCCACGTACCTATTTTATCATCTCTCACAAAAACATCCTCCCTACAGCGTTTATCAGATCTTTATATCTTTAAATTCTAGTATACAGTGTACGATATACAATATACAATATACAATATACAATATACAGTGCACTGTATATTGTATGTTACCTATCGTATTGTTGTATGTAATATATATTAGGTAATATGTTACGTACTGCGTGTTGCGTCTTATATACGCCAACCTACTTATCTTATGTAGCGCGATCGTAGTTAAATATTTTCGTTTGGTTTGTCAGGGGAGGATTGGAGTGTTATAGTGTGATTGTTATTTTTTAGGTTGGTGTTGAAACCACGGTATTTAAGGTTAATTAGCCTTGTGAGCAAAAAGATGAGGAGGTACAGAAATGAAAGTGGGTTTTAAGGATATAGATGGTTGGTTTCTTGGTGTAGTTACGCTTGAGACTCAAGAAGTTAATCTTCAAGCGACAGAAGCGGAAGCAGATATTGTACTTTCGTTAACAGATTCGGAGTGCTTTGATTGTTTGAAAGAGGAACTGGAGTACCGGATGATGGCTCCCGAGAGAATTATTGGGCTGTTAATTCGGTCTTTACTTATCCTTTCGGCACGTGCTAGGAAAGAAAACACAGAGCTGTTCACCACGCCTGACCTAGAATTACCTTAGGTCCGATGTGAGTTCGATAACATTGTAGGGAAAGGTACACTTGGGACCTTTCCCTATTTATAATTTCTTAGAGCTCGAGCGGTATAAGAGGTTTTGTGGTCGAGAATTTTTTCGGAAGTACCTGCAAATATTACTTCGCCGCCACCCTCACCTCCTTCTGGACCAAGATCAATAATCCAGTCTGAATTTTTAATAAGATCTAAGTTGTGTTCAATAACTAGAACAGTATTTCCCCTAGCTACTAAACGGTGCAAAACAACCAGCAATTTATTTAAGTCATCGGGATGTAGTCCAATGGTAGGTTCGTCTAAAATATAGAAAGTGTGGCCTCTTGGTTTTTTAGATAATTCTTTGGCAATTTTTACTCTTTGTGCTTCTCCTCCCGAGAGAGTTGGAGCTGGTTGCCCAAGCTGAATGTAATCCAAACCCACATCGCTTAAGGTTTTTAACCGTCTAACTAGGGGGTCAATACGGTCAAAGAAAATCAAAGCTTCTCCCACAGTCATTTCTAAAATATCTTTTATTGTTTTCCCTCGGTACTTAATTTCCAAAACCTCCCGACTATATCTTGCTCCGTTACAAACTTCACAAGTTACATATACATCAGGTAAGAATTGCATTTCAATCTTTTCTTCTCCTTGTCCTTCGCATGTCTCACAGCGGCCACCTTTTGTATTGAAAGAAAAATATCCTTTGTCAAAACCACGCAACCTAGCCTCTTTCGTCCTTGCAAAAGCTTTCCTTATGTAATCAAAAGCTTTTGTATAAGTTGCGGGGTTAGAGCGCGGTGATTGACCAATCGGCGATTGATCAATTTCATAGACTTTATCAATTAATTCTGTACCTAAAAGTCCGTCATGTTCTCCGGGTGGTTGTTCTATTTTTAGGTTAAGCTCCCGTCTAAGGGAACGATGCAATGTTTCTTGAACAAGGGTAGACTTACCGCTGCCAGAAACACCAGTAACACAAACAAATTTACCTAAAGGAATTTCAACATCAATATTTTTGAGATTGTGCTCCCTTGCCCCAACAACAGTCAACTTTTTGTCTTTTGGGTTATCTTTCTGCTTTTGTAATTTGGAATTTGACATTTGTAATTTTGGCGCCGTAACTTTCTTTTTACCCGTTAGGTAATCACCGGTAATAGAATTTTTGCTGCTTTCTATATCCTTCGGGGAACCCTTGGCAACTACTTTTCCGCCCCATTTACCCCCACCCGGTCCAAAATCAATTACGTAATCAGCCTTTCTTATAGTAAGTGGATCATGTTCCACAACAACAACTGTATTATCCAAGTCCCGTAAACCTTTAAGAGTTGAGACTAACTTTTTCATATCTCTATTATGTAGTCCTACAGATGGCTCATCTAAAACATAAACAACTCCAGAAAGCCCTGAGCCAATTTGGGATGCAAGCCGTATTCTTTGGGCTTCTCCGCCAGAAAGAGTTGAAGCTGCGCGGTCTAATGTAAGGTAAGATAATCCCACCGAATTTAAAAACTTGAGACGAGAAAGGATTTCTCTGGTAATGGGTTTAGAAATTGTCTTTTCCCTTTCGCTTATATTCTTGCTGAGGTTTTCTATCCAATTTAAGCTATTTTTAATACTATCTGCAGTGAGTTCTGCAATGTTCTTACCCCCAATAGTTACAGAACGAGATTCTTTTTTTAGCCTAGTACCATTGCATCTGGGGCATGTCTCTTGGAACATATATTTTTCTAAGTGATTCCTTATTCGGGAAGAATTGGTTTCTTCGTGTCTTTCTTCAATCTTTTTAATTAGACCGGGAAAGGTTTCTGTGAAACTGGTTTTTTCTCCTTTGCGATTCCGACCTCTTACCAAATACTCTTGATTCCCTGTACCCTCAATTAGTACCTCTTTTTGTTTTGAGGTTAGAGTACCTAGTGGTTGATCAAGATTGAATCCATGCTCTCTTCCTACAGAAGCAAGATGTTTCTGGTACCACGTGTTTTTAATTGTCAGTTGGGATAAAGGTAATATACCGCCCTCATCAATACTCAAACGCGGGTTAAGAATTTGTTTTTTATCTACTTTAAGTTTGGTTCCCAATCCCTCACATTCTGGACAAGCTCCGTGGGGAGAATTAAAGGAAAAGCTTCGTGGTTCAAGTTCTTGGAGATTTATATTGCAGTTAGGACAAGCAAATAGTTCAGAAAAAAGATGGTCTTCCATTTCTTTTGGTTTTTCCGGGAAGTCAAAAGTCTTATCCAATACCTTAAAAACAATTACCTCACCCCCGGCTAAATTAAGCGCTTGAGAAATGGCATCTGTCAAGCGAGATGCCTGTGAAGAAGCCCTATCCTTTCCAGAAGAACGGGACAAGTTTTCTAACACTAGGCGGTCTACAACTGCTTCGATACTGTGTCGATTAGTTTTAATAAGAACAAAGTCTTCATCCAGATTGCGCACTTCGCCATCCACACGCGCGCGAGAAAAACCTTGCTTTTTGAGATTTTCAAAAAGGCTAGAATATTCCCCTTTCCGGTCTTTTACTAAAGGAGCAAGAACCAAGACTCGCATTCCTTTTTTTGAATTATTAGTTTCATTTTGGACAAGCTCTTGGTACACAGCATCTACAATCTCATCTACACTCTGACGCATAACCTCTTTGCCGCATTGCGGGCAATGCGGATGTCCAATTCGAGAATAGAGAAGTCTAAGAAAATCATAAATTTCAGTAATAGTTCCTACCGTGGATCTAGGATTGTGAAAAGGTTTCTTTTGGCTGATCGCAATAGAAGGAGACAATCCTTGGATAGATTCAACTTCTGGATTAGCTTGAACACCAAGGAACTGTCGAGCATACGAAGATAAGGATTCCACATAGCGCCGTTGCCCTTCTGCATAAATAGTGTCCAAAGCTAGACTGGATTTACCACTCCCAGAAACACCGGTAAAAACTACCAGCTGATTCTTAGGAATATCTACATCGATATTTTTAAGATTGTGTTTGCGGGCACCCCGCACCTTGATTTCTTTCATAACTTGACTTATTTTTCAGTCGTTAAATATTGTAAAGGGTAGTAAAGTATAGATAAGTATTGTCAATTTCTTAAAACAACACTTTACGACACTTAACTATGCTTAACTACACTTAACGGTTGTATAAAGAAAAAACTTATTACTATAAAATTATTTTCAATTTTCCGTTATAGATTCCTTTGCGCCTCACGAATTTTATCACGAAGTTCTGCTGCTTTTTCAAAATTTAATTCGTCTGCAGCTTCGCGCATTTCTTTTTCCCACTCCCAGATTTTGCCTTCTAATTCATGGGGTGGCATTTCCCTCCATGCATCAGATTCTGCATCACCCTCTCCGTCTTTGAGACGGGCAATTACTCTGTCGCGAATTGGTTTTTGGATTGTTTCGGGAGTTATATTGTGCTTCTCGTTGTATTCTTTTTGAACATTGCGTCGTCTTTCAATTTCTTCAATTGCCCTGTTCATAGAACCGGTTATTTTGTCTGCATATAGAATTGCTTTGCCTTTTTCGTGACGAGCAGCCCTGCCCATCGTTTGAATAAGTGATGTATCACTTCTTAGAAAGCCTTCCTTATCTGCATCTAAAATCGCCACTAGGGAGACTTCAGGCAGGTCGAGACCCTCCCGTAATAAGTTTATTCCAACCACCACGTCGTACTTACCCCTCCGTAAATCTACCAAAATATCACTTCTTTCTAAAGTTTCTACCTCGCTGTGAAGGTAATGGGTTTTTATGGGAGCCGCAGGAGAAGCCCCTGGGGCTTCTTTGGCCGCAGCTCCAGGGGCTGGGGAATGCGGCTCCTCCACAAGAAGTTCTTGTACTCTATCCGGGTCATTCAAATAATCCGCGAGGTCCTCAGCCATTCTTTTAGTAAGAGTAGTAACCAAAACTCTTTCTCCTTTTTTCTTGCATTTAATTATTTCTCTAACCAAGTCCTCAATTTGATTTTTTGTGGACCTTACTTCTATTTCCGGGTCCAAAAGACCGGTAGGTCGAATTAACTGTTCCACTACACCGCTGTGGGTTTTATTATGTGTCGCAGGAGAAGCCCCTGGGGCTTCTTTGGCTGCAGCCCCAGGAGCTGGGGATTGATTATTGGCAGCCTCTTGAGCCTGCCTAATTTCCCACTGAGACGGTGTTGCCGAAGTGTAAATAGTTTGCTGAACTTTTTCTTGAAATTCATTGAATTTTAACGGTCTATTGTCTAATGCTGATGGTAGGCGGAATCCGTGCTCGACTAGTGTTTCTTTTCTAGCCCGGTCGCCATTATACATCCCTCTAATTTGTGGAATTGTCATGTGAGACTCGTCAATGATACACAACCAAGTCCCTGGCGCAGGAGAAGCCCCTGGGGCTTCTTTGACCGCAGCCCTAGGGGCTGGGGAATGCGCCAGGTCGGAATCGGCGGACCACATATCCTTG
Organism: Patescibacteria group bacterium; assembly: GCA_034659915.1. NCBI lineage: Bacteria > Patescibacteria group bacterium. The sequence goes on along the minus strand of JAYEID010000001.1, from coordinate 2,598 downwards.
CCCAGAGCCATCGTATTTCTTGTAAAATAATCCAACAACGTATAGGGCGCCTCGCCCTCTTCCCTTCCCGAAAGGTAACGGGAGTAATTTTCAATACCCGGACAAAACCCAAGTTCTTCCATAAGTTCGAGATCATAGTTTGTTCTTTGCTTGAGCCTTTGAGCTTCGAGGTCTTTTCCTTCATCTTTTAGCTTTTTAACTTGTTGTTCAAGCTCACTCTGGATAAGTTCAATGGATTTTTTCAGTCTTTTTTCTGGCGTAATAAAGTGTTCTGCCGGATATAAAGTTATCTCTTCCAAGCTTTCTAAAGTTCTGCTTGTTTGGGGTTCAAGCCACTTTATTTCCGAAAGCTTTTGTCCCAGAAAACCTAGTCGTAGGACACGCTCTCCGTAGGGTGGGTAGACCTCAATTGTATCCCCGCGCACTCGAAAACAACCACGCTTAAAATCCCAGTCGTTTCTCTTGTAAAGTAATCTAATCAGTCCCCGCAATGCTTTCTCCCTTTTGGTATTTGAAATTTGGAATTTGAAATTTCCCTCGGCATAGTCTTGTGGTCTACCTAAACCATAAATACAAGAGACAGAAGCCACTACAATAACGTCTTTACGAGACATTAGTGCCTGGGTTACGGAGTGGCGTAATTTTTCAATTTCTTCGTTAATTTCTGCTTCTTTTTCGATATAAAGATCTCTTTGCGGCACGTAAGCCTCCGGTTGGTAATAGTCGTAATAAGAAACAAAATAGTTTACTGAATTTTCTGGAAAAAACTCCCGGAACTCCTGATAAAGTTGAGCTGCGAGCGTTTTATTATGGGAAATAATTAAAGTTGGCTTTTGCACTTCCTCAATTACATTGGCCATGGTAAAAGTTTTACCACTACCAGTTAGCCCTAAAAGTACTTGATGCTCCATCCCCTCCTCCACCCCAGCACTTAATTTTTCAATGGCTTGGGGTTGATCTCCTGTTGGCTGATATGTTGAGTGTAGCTTAAATTTCTGTGTTGACATTTTGGTTATTTGTAGTTTTGTCGGATAAACTTGCTTGAAGCCGACCCTGAGCTTGTCGAATGGGTCGACCAATAATTATATCATCAGCTTAACTAGGGTTCTATACTTTTGTACTAATTTAAGTTTGAGTAGAAGACAAAGAAAAAACCGCGGAGGGACTGTACACAGGGAACCTGTGCAGTGAGTCCGCTTCCGCAGTTTGGTTGTTGGTTAGAAAAGCAAGCTGGGCGTAACGCCCGCTTTTCCCCTGGTTAAAACCAGCCTCAACAAGAGTTGACCAGACTCTTGCTCCAACCTCCACGCCAAGCGTGGACGAGTGTTTCGGTTTTGCGCATTAGTGTTGCGCCCCCTCTCCCCTGCTCTTTTATTTGACAGGGCTTTAGCCTATTTACCGAAACCTTAGAGGGGTTAGAGTTAATTCAAAGTGGCATGAGAGTATATCCCTCCTTGCTGTTGATGTTGTGTATATTATGAGGCTTTGAATGCTGCAGCGCGCAAGACTTCCGGAAGCTGATTCGGCCAGAACCAGCGGTTCCGCCCATCATCACACACGACCAGAACTTTTTGGCCGGGTTTTTCAGCAGGAAGAATGACGGCCTCGGGTATCGGGCCATCAATCTTGCGTTCAACTGTGCTCCCACCAACCATCTTCCTTGCGTCTGCGGAGTTGCGAGCGCTAGTGCTTGTGCACATTCTGAATTATACCCTCCTCCCTCTTGCGAGGGGAATGGCGCTTGCGCGCCTACTCACCCTTCCGGGTGGAATACACCCCGCTGATGCGGGGGAACTAGTGCTTCTGAATCTCGATGATTACGAGGCTCTTCGCACGATCGTAGGAAAGTACCAAAGCCTTTTGGAAAGTACCTTCCCTAGTTGTGTTTCGAATCTTGGCTTGCCGCTCATCATGCCAGTGTGTAACAGTGTCGCCGCTTGCCTTTGCTGCTGCCTTGACAAGCCACGCATGCATTACCGACTCGGGAAACCCAGCAGTGAGCCGCGCTACTGTCATACCAAGGGCCAAAGAGTCAAACGCAGCAAGAGAGTTGTATTCTAGCTCAGAAATAGGTCGCCATGACCCCAGCGCTTTTGGTGGGATTTCTACAGGACATGCAAGGAAATTGCTAATTTTCCTTGCAACCTGCGAAAGTTCCTGCATTGTATTACGGTCGATAGGACTTGAAAAGCTCCAAGCTTACACGACCAATGTAAACTGAGATACAGGCTCGCAGTTCCATTTCCTGTCTCCTTTTTTCCAACTCAAAGGGAATTACACTCCACATTATTGTGGAGGAGAATGCCTGCTGGGAAATCAGCAAGCGGTGTTACTTTGACTGCATAGATACCTCCTTGATGTGTAAAAGTGCGTAGCCGCTGGGAAATGCTGTTTGTTAAACAGCCAGCGCGGGTTTATCACTGCCCAATTCCTCAACCTCTCCCGACCAGTCGGGACAGGTTTTCCCTTGGGCGGGAGTTCCCTACGCCGTTTAACCCAACGGAATTGTGTTTGCCTTTATAGGCAATTATACAAATATTTTAACATTATAAGACACCGAAATCAAAGTTATGGGTTATTTACGCTAAACTAAGCACA